>JAEUVW010000209.1 GCA_016786525.1 Chitinophagaceae bacterium | reverse complement strand
AGTTCCGACAACCATTCCGTTGATTTCAAATCTCGAATAGTAAGATGTCGAAGGTTCGGGCAGGTAGGTCTGGGATGTCGTAACCGGGCCTGACAATTGGGTTACATTCATGGTACCGCCACAACCGTAATAATATGTTGCAGGTGAAGTATAAGCAGTGCCGCAAATGGTCTCATCTGCGATAGGCGTAAACAGCTCAGTACGCTCCCCTCCATACCCTATATTGACGGTATCTGTAGCCGTACATCCCCCCTGTGTTACGGTCCATACGGCATCAAAGGAATAGGGGCAGGAACCCGGTGTACCCATTGCTGAGAATGTAGAGCTTGGTGAAGCGGGCGATGAAATAATAACAGAGGAAGGGGCGGCCCAGGTGCCGCTGCTCCCCGGGGGCAGTGTAGCCCTCATCCTGATTACAGAACCACAAACAAAGGTATCCGCCCCTGCAGTAAACACGGGTAAGGCTTCTATCGTAATCCTTACCGAATCCGCCACTTCCGAAGCATCGGAACACATAGCCCCATAACGAAAAACATAAGTACCGGCTATAAAGCCTTTTACAGAGGTAGTGGAACTGGTGGAATCTGTAATGACAGGAGTATTAGGCCCGCTTACAAAACGCCAGGCAGGGGCTGTAGCCAGTGCACCGCTGGCATTACCCGATAACACAAAGGAGTCGGCACTGACACAAACCGAAGCCGGCACACCGGCGTTCACGGAACAGGTTTGTGCAGCGCCGTTACGTACGATCAGGCACAATATGCCCAGTATCATGATCATTTTTATTTTTTTGTTCATAAAAGCATGTTTTAATTTGTTAATATGTAAATTCAAACGATGAGTCACAAAGGGTGCTGCAGGGAGATTACAGACCACTTAAAGTGAATCGCAATACCTGGTAAACTGTTGGTAATGTGACGCTTTGCTGTTTTAGGACAGGCAAATCAAAACTTACTGCTTCATGCAGCCGTTTGCCAGAACGGTTTAGGGTAACTCTTAAAAAATAGACGGGGATTGATTCTTAAGAGCGGTCAGAATTAGCGCAATTCTATAATAGCAAATATACAAAATAATTACCAATTATCAAAATTAATTTTAATGTATAAATGTCTATTTATAGATAAATAATATGGAATTATTTATTTTTAAAATGTCAGTAGGAAGAAGGTTTATGCTCATGGTATCTCCGCATCTTATGCCTTAAGGGAGAAAATCAATCGTGCTGCAGCGGGAGTTTACTGCCCGGGCAGGAACCAGGTCACAGATTACATCCGGGGAGCATAGTATATGGCCTGTGCAGGCCGGCCAGATCGCATTTTGCGCCCAGGCACAGCCTCTTTGCCCATCAGTGCCGCTATCCGGCAGATCAGCGATACTGCTTGCCGGCGTTCGTTTCCAGCGGTATAGAAGTGATTTTTTTCCCGCATTCCTTCCTGGCTGCACGAAGCAGCAGCAGACTCCCTGGCGATTGATTGCATGGCCTTCGGTATGCCTGATCGCGCAGTTTGCCCCGGGCAGGGGCAAGGGGAAATAAAAATTTGAAAAGGCTACTCATAAGGCCGGTACATAAAACAGTAGCGGCAGCCACCCTTTCCCCGCAACAAAGAACAATACCTTCCTGCTTAAAAAAATCACCGGGGAGGCCAGCTTTGCAGACCTCCCCGGCTGGCCATCATCAGCGCACAATATGTACTTTATGCGTGCGGGTACCGATACTTTCTGAGCTTACCTTCAGCAGGTAAAAACCTTCCGCTACTGTGCTTACATCGATCTGATGTGCAGCACCCGGCATTAGTTTTCCCTGCAGCAGTTCGCGGCCCAATGCATCGGTGAGCACATAGCTTACTGCCCCCCCGGTGTTCCATGCCATGTTGATCGCGCGGCTTGCGGGGTTCGGGTAAACCAGCAATCCTGTTTCACCGGCATCCATATTGACCTGCCTTGAAGAACTGTACCTGTAGCTCATATCATGTTCTTCTATCCTGAGCCGGTACAGGTTGATACCCGCCAGCGCCTGTGCGTCCGTAAAGCGATACTGCTGCTTCAGGTCCGGACTTCCTGCCGCAGGCTGTTGCCCGAGTTGCTGCCACCCTATGCCGTCAGCACTGCGTTCCACAGTGTACTTGCTGATGTTCTGTTCTGCTGCTGTTTCCCATTCCAGCAACACCTTTTGCCCCTTTTTATAGGCATCAAAGGATAGCAGGGTCAACGGCAAAGGCAAATAGGCACAATTCACAATGATCGCCGTAGAATCCCGGGCCTGGCAACCTGTTGCGGGGTTCGTAATGGTCAGGAATACAGTGTTGGTATCCTGGGCCAGGAAATTGTTGGCAATAGGGCCGGTAAGGTTTGTTCCGGCGGTATCCCTGATCCTGGCCCGCTGGAAAGACCAGGCATAATGAAAATTGCTATAAGGACTGTTTACATCAACAGTGAGGCTGTCTTTACAGGAAGTGAGCGGAGTGACGTTGATGGGGGGTACCGTGAGCTGTTCTACCAGTACATCTTTATAATCAACAGACTGGCAGGCCCCGTTGCTGACCGTCCACCGGAACTGGTGCAGGCCGGCATCAGAAACGGTCGCTCTCGTGGGATTGCTGTTTGCATTGGGGCTATAGGACAATGTCCCTGTACCGGAACTCCTGGCCCAAGTACCACTGCCTGAGGAAGGGGTGTCCGCCTGCAAAACCAGGGTCGTACCCCCAGGTTTCCAGCAAAAGACCGTATCGCGGCCGGCATGGGCAGGAATGCGTATAGCGTTGTTGAGCGCAACCGTATCAGCACTGCTGCAGCCGGAAGCGGGGTGCAGTACTTCATACTGAAACTGGTATACCCCACCGGCCAGCATGTTTGTCACCGTAGTCGATTCATTGTCGGGATTGGTGATGGTAGCGGTACCGGGGCCGCTCAACTGGCTCCAGCGTACAGTTCCGGTTCCGGGACTGGTACCGCGTAGATTATAACTGATTCTTTCGCAAAGGTTGTAGGATGCGGCGCCGGCATCTGCTCTGGGCACCAACTCTATCGATACCGTATCGTAGGATACGGGACAAACGCCATTGGATACTTTCCAGAGCAGCAGGTAGCTTCCACCCGTCATGCTTATCCTGGTATGCGCGGCACCGGGGTTGGCAATGCCGGGGGAACCATAGCCCAAGGGAGCCTGCAATACGTTCCAGCTGCCCGTTCCCGATGCCGGAGTGTCGGCATTCAGTGGCAGCAAGAGCTGGGAACCTACCGGCAGCAGGACATTACAGATGGTTGTATCCTTCATGGCTTTTGCAGCGGAAGGCGGGGCAGAAACAACCACATGAACCTCATCAGTAGCCTGGGGGCATGCACCCAGGCGCACGGTCCAGGTGAAATCATATATTGCCCCGGGCTGCAGGCCGGTGACGGCTGTAGCCGCCGCTGCAGGATCGGTAATGGTGGCGGGAGGCCCTGCAGCCTGTGTCCACGATCCGTACCCGATGGCCGGAGCAGTAGCATTGAGGTGCACCGAATCTTTACAGATATAACGGTCGGTACCTGCATTTGCCACCAGGCTGGCGGTCCTGTAAGCTACCGATACAGTATCCCTCAGTGTGTCGCAGCCTGCCTGCATAACACTCCATATAAACTGGTATACCCCGCCGCTAAGGCCTGTTACATTGGTCGTACTACCGGCCGGGTTGTCAATGGTTGCGGCTGTGGGGCCGCTCAGCTGGGTCCAAAGACCTGTACCTACTGTCGGCGCTGTAGCGTTCAGGGTGGTTGAACTGACCGTAATACATTGATCTGCTGTCGTAATCCTGGCATCCGAAGGTCCCGGAGCGCCTGTTGTCGTGATGACAAGTGTATCCGTATCCGAACCGCAGGCGTTTGTCAGACTGTAGGTAAGGGTATAAACACTACTTGCCACCGTGCCAGAAACAGATGTGGCCGCAGCTGTAGTGTCGGCAATCACAAGCGAAGGCCCAGCTATCTGCCGCCAGCGGCTTATACTGCCGGTACTGCCGGCTGTGCCTCTTAGCGGCACCGAATAGCCATAGCACACCGTGCGGTCCGGGCCGGCAGTTACAAACGGGGGCATCGATGTCACAATCACTTCCATTTCGTCTGAAGTAGCCGGGCAGGTAATGCCATTTGCTATCGTCCATCGAAATTTATAGACACCCGGCAGCAGGTTTTTGATAACCAGTGAAGCTGCCGAAGGGTTGGTCAGGACAACTGTGGAAGGCCCCGATACAAGCTCCCAGTTTCCTCTTTGCCCGGCAGGGGGTACATTGCCGGCCAGCACCGAGCTGTCTATGCCACAGGGCAATACCTGTGGCGAGCCTGCATTCGACAGACCGGCAGGGGCAGAAACATTTACTTCTACACTGGCCGTCTTTATGGCACAGCCAGTCGTCCCTTTATAATAAGCAAAACTGACCACATATTTTCCCGGCTGCAAGCCACTGGCATTAACGCCCGAACCCGAAGTTGTAAAAACAGGATCGGGTGTTCCGGCCGGCTTTGTGATTATTTTGGCATCGGTAAAGGTGATGCCTCCCAGCGAACCGGAACTCAGCTGCGCAATATTGCCCGAGGTGGTACCGCAGGCAAGATTCAGTACCGGGATAAAGGACTTTTCCGTTAAAGGGACATACAAGCGCAGCCTGACGCTGGAGGTTCTCGTGCAGGTACCGTTGCTGACCGTATAAGGATAGTAGTAATCATAGTAGCCTGTAGCGCTGGTACTGTCGGGGTGTTGTACATTACGTAGCCTGAGCACGTTGCCGATTGTATCGGCAAGCGGGTTGGGTAAACCACCGGGAAAGACCGAGGAGGGTGTCAGGGCCCAGCTCAGGGTCTCCCCGGGCAGTAAAGCTGAAGCAGGTTCGAAATAATAAACGGAGTCGAACTGGGAGGGGCAAAGCGCAAGCCAGGTATACGAAGGATTTGAAGCATCGACAGTAGACGCAACCGTAATGTTGAATGTATCCCTGAGCACGGTTCCGGAACAGGCTGTAGCGGCTACCGAAAAGGTATACATGCCACTCGTCATGCTGCTGATGTTTACGTTGGAATAACCGGTGCTGGTATAACTGATCGTTGCGGTTGTCGGGCCGGACAATTGCTTCACGTTCAGATTGCCACCACAACCATAGTAATAGTAAGGAGTGGTGTACGATGTGCCGCAAATAACCTGGTCTGCAACAACAGGCATGGATCCCTGCAAACCAAAGGATGCGATCGCCGTATCGCGGCTGGTACAGGCGCCTTGGGTTACGGTCCATATAGCATAAGCGGATTTGGGGCATGAGGCATTATAACCACTGACAGAGAAGTTGCTTGTGGGCGAGCCGGGCGACCCGATATTTATGGAACTGATCGATGATGTGACCGGTACATAGGTCCATATACCACTGGCGCCAGCAGGTAAAGTGGCCTTCATGGTCGCTGTCGAACCACAGACAAAAGTATCTCTGCCTGCCGTAAAGACCGGAAGGGCGTCTACTGTCACCGTTACGGAATCATCGGCCACTACTGCATCCGAACAGGTAGCGGCATAGCGGAAAATGTAGGTTCCGCTTACGATCCCTTTCACAGAGGTTGTTGCACTGCCGGGAGCAGTAATGACCGGCACATTCGGGCCGCTTACCAGGCTCCAGCCCGGCGTTGTTGACAATGCGCCCGTAGCATTACCGGTCAGGATAAAGGAATCCGCACTGACACATGCCCTGGAGGGAACCCCTGCATTGACGGAGCAGGTCTGCGCATAGAGGTTGTTTCCAAAAAATATTAAAATAATTAATGTAATAATTTTATCTATGGCCATATGGTTCCTATTTTACAGAATAGAGAATATTTAAATAGATAAGTTTCTACAAAGATCGTGCCATAGTATAATTTCTCAAATCAATGAGGAAGCTCAAACCGGCATCCCTTCCCTTACTCATAAAAAAAATGCTGATGACCACTACCCTGGGATCTCGTTGGCACAAACAAGTGGCATTGGCCTGCCGACCCGGGGGTATACGACAATACCCCCTGTAAAAATTCAAGTCCGAACAAGGCTTGAAAATGAATCAATGACCGTAAATTACAGGCATATTCATCACATCGAAATTTCAAGAGCATAAGCTTATGAGGAGCAGCGCAAGCGAGGAAAGCAGTACAGGAGCTATTTTTTTACAGGAACTGAGGGAAGCTACTGCATTCTGGCACCGGCAACTGGAAGATCTTGATCAGTCCAAGGCCATCCTTGCTGAAGAGGTTACCCCGCAGCAGTACCTGCTTTACCTGAAAACCATGTATGGCTTTATCAAGCCTTTTGAATCGGCAGTGTACCCGCAACTCACTATCCCCGATATCGGCAGGCGTTATAAAACAGCATTGCTGGAAAAAGACATGGCACAGCTTGGGATGGGCCCGGATGCAATTGCAGGAATCCCGCTTTACAGGCTCCCTGCAACTGTCAGCAATGCCGAAGCTATGGGTATGATGTATGTCATCGAAGGCAGCACCTTAGGGGGCGCTGTAATTTATAAACACATTCATAAAGTACTGGGCCTTGATGCGCAAAACGGAGCTTCCTATTTTCAGCCTTACGGACAACAGGCAGGCAGCTACTGGAAAACGTTTCGCGAACAACTGGTGACCTTCAGCCTGGGGCAGCAAAAAGAGCAGGAAGTGATTGCCGCAGCAACACAGACTTTCAAAAACATCCACGACTGGTTTCTTTACACATCTCTCAAACAGCCCCTGCCACTTTGATTCGCTTAAAAGATATTGTCAACAGGGATTCTGTTACCCTTACGAATTGCGAGAGTGAGCCGATTCATATTCCAGGTACGATACAGCCGCACGGATTCCTACTGGGCATCTCAGACCCCGGCTTTATCATTACCTATTGCAGCGCCAATGCAGAGCCCTTTCTTTCCTGCAATCCGCGGCAAATCATCGGCCAGTGCATGGCGCAGTTCTTTTCTTCGGCTGAATACACTGCTTTTCAGCACTATGCAGCAGCAATGGATCTGCATACCCAGCCTTTCGTTTTTACTATTGAAGGCACCCCCTACAATACGACAGTACATAAAAGCGGGACCATACTGGTCCTTGAGTTCGAGGCTTTCCCTGACGGTAGCCTTGCCTTACCGGATTTGTACACACAGACCCGGAAGTTTGTGTCGATGATCGAAGGGGCCAGCAACCTGCAAAGCCTTTGCCAGGCTGTGGCCGACGAAACCCGGCAGATCAGCGGTTATGATCGTGTCATGATCTATCGCTTCGATAAAGATTACAATGGCGAAGTGTTTGCGGAAAGCAAAGCAGAAGGCCTGGAGCCCTTCCTCGGCCTTAATTATCCGCATACGGACATCCCGGCCCAGGCAAGGGAGCTCTACCTGCGCAACCTGATGCGCATGATTGCAGACGTAGATTATACCCCGGTCCCTATACTGGCGCCGGACGATGCGCAGTTTGAAGAACGGAAAAATCTTGACCTCAGCCTGAGTGTGTTGCGCAGTGTATCGCCTATCCACATCGAATACCTGAAAAATATGGGCGTACGGGGTACGATGAGCATTTCCCTCGTACACAATAAGAAGCTCTGGGGCCTGATCGCCTGCCACCATTATTCCCCTAAAAACATACCCCACTATACCCGGCTTGCAGCCAAACTGCAGGGCCATTTCCTGACTTCACAGATCGATGTGCGGCAGCAGGTAGAAGCCCTGGAACGCAATAAGGTAGTAGAACAGCAACTGGGGATGCTCCTGAAGCAGCTGGACCATGAAAACATATTGGAACACCTGTGCCGGGACAGCGCGATACATGAATTTATCCGAGCAGAAGGCTGCGCCATACTCACAGATGGCGGTTTGTACACTTGTGGTACCGTACCGGAAGATGACTTTATAAAAACGCTCGCACACTGGCTTTCGGACTATTCCCGCACGGGAGAACTGGTCACTTCGAAGCTGGCTGCGCTTTACCCTGCTGCCTTACCGGAACACCATAAGGTGGCAGGCATTGTCTATTACAGCCTGGGGAAAAGCAAGGAGGAGTGCATCATATGGTTCAGGCCGGAGGTGGTCACCACCATCAACTGGGCAGGTAACCCGGATAAAGCAATCGTACAAGACAACGCAAAAGAAGGCCTTTCTCCCAGGAAGTCTTTTGAGCTCTGGAAACAAAATGTGCGCGATAACAGCCTGGAGTGGCTGGATGCGGAGATAAGCGGGTCCTTCCGCTTTGCTTCTGCCCTGCAAAAACAATTGCACTTTGCACAGCTCAGCCGTGAAGAAGAAAAATTGCGCAAACTGGCCAACCGCCTCAGAGCAGCCAACGAAGAGCTGAAGAATATGAACTGGATCAGCACGCATGACCTGCGCGAGCCGCTCCGTAAAATACAGATGTTTGGCAGCAAAATCGCCGACAATGCCAAACTGAGCCTGCCCGATACGGTGATCAACGATGTAAACAAAATGCGCAGTATTGCCGCCCGGATGCAGCACCTGCTGAATGACATCCTGGACTATTCGCTGATCTCCGGCAAAGAAAGGAGTTTTGTACCCACTGACCTGGATGCCGTCCTCTCCGAAGTGCTGAACGAGTTGCAGGAGGAGATCGCTGCCCGGCAGGCCCTGATCCAGGTAGACCCGCTGCCCGGGATTGCAGCCATACCTTTCCAGATGAGGCAATTGTTCATCAACCTCCTGCAGAATGCGCTTAAATTTTCAAAGCCCGACCAGGTACCCGAAGTGAGTATCGGGTATGCTGCAGTAGCGGCGGGTATAGAAGACAATGCCGCATTGCAGAATATACCTTACCACAGGGTCCGGATCACAGACAATGGTATCGGTTTTGAAAACATCTATGCGGAAAGGATACTGAATATCTTCCAGCGCCTGCATGGCGCCAATGAATACTCCGGCACCGGTATCGGGCTGGCGATTTGCAAAAAAATAATGGAAAACCATGACGGCCTGCTCCAGGCCGAAGGACAGCCTGGTGCCGGCGCCACCTTTACCGTCTGGCTGCCGCAGCTGCCTGTACCGGAAACAAACTGATCTGAAACCGGTACCAGGAAAGAAAATGCCCGTCTTAAAAAAACTGCCTGTTTGCGGCAGCGGCTTCGCATCGCAGGGTATGGCCCCGGCGTCAATGTCAGGCGCTGCACCTGCCTCTCCGGGTTACAGATTCCTGCCAGGGCATCCCCTGCGCCAAAAAAAAGGGAACAGAAGCGTTGACACCGTTCGTAAAAACACTTATTGGCTTCTATCGGGAGCACGAATGTAAAAAGGGCTGTCCACAAAAATGAACAGCCCTTTTTGTTTACCGGGAAGTATCTTATCCACCGATCGCTACGCGACGGAAGCTGACAACCTCCAGCCCGGCTTCCATTGATTTTACGTATTCGGCAACTGTTTTGCTGTTGTCTTTTACGAATTGCTGGTGCACCAGTGTGTTGTCTTTGAAGAATTTGTTCAGTTTACCTGCGGCGATTTTTTCAGCCATGTCAGCAGCTTTTCCTTCTGCCATGATCTGCTCAATTGCAATTGCTTTCTCGCGGGCGATCACATCGTCAGAGATGCTTTCTTCGTTCAGGGCCAGCGGGTTCATCGCAGCGATCTGCATCGCTACGTCTTTACCTGCGGTCACCACGTTTTCGTTGATGGCTTTGTTCAGGCCGACCAGTACACCGATACGGTAGTTACCGTGGATGTAAGCGATCACGGCATCAGCATTGACCTGCTCGTAGCGGGTAATGTCGATTTTCTCACCGATCTTAGCTACCATTTCCAGCAGTTTTTCACCGACTGTAGCACCATGCATCGGCAAGGCTTTGATCGCTTCGATGTCTGTAGCCATATTCTGCAATGCCAGTTCCGCTACTTCCAGACCGAAGTTCATGAACTCTTCGTTTTTAGAAACGAAATCGGTTTCAGCACTGATGGTCAGGATGATACCGTAGTTGCCATCAGGGTTTGCCTTAGCGATCACCACACCTTCTTTAGCATCGCGGTCGCTGCGGTTTGCGGCTACTTTCTGGCCTTTTGCACGCAGGTAATCGATTGCTTTTTCGAAGTCGCCGTCGCTTTCCATAAGCGCCTTGCGGCAATCCATCATTCCGGCGCCGGTTTGCTGGCGCAATTTGTTTACATCTGCAGCAGTTATTGTAACACTCATTTGCTTGAATTTTTTATAAAAACAGGATTATGTAAATTTATTGAAAGCCCTCGGTTAAGGGCTTTCAATAGTGTAGTCTTATTGTTATCAATTTGAAGCAGGCTTCAAAAAGAGTAGCTTAACGGCTGCCTCCGGGACGGCTTCCGCCACCACCGGGACGGCTTCCGCCACCGCCTGGTCCACGACCGGCACCGGCACCACGGCCTGCACCACCGCGTCCGCCAGTAGCAGTGCCACCAGCTGTACGGCTACGGCCGCCACCACCGCCACGACGTTCGTTCTTATCGTCGTCTTCGTTGATGTCCATACCGCGTGTGTTGGATTCTTCAACTTCTGCAGCTTCTTCTTCACCGTTTTCTTTAGCCTGGGAACGCTCCTGCAGACCTTCCATGATGGCAGCAGTCATGTAGTTCGTGATGATAGCGATTGATTTGGTCGCATCGTCATTCGCCGGTACTGCGAAATCCACTTTTGAAGGATCGGAGTTGGTATCTACCATAGCGAAGGTAGAGATACCGAGGCGCTTGGCTTCTGCCAGGGCGATGTGCTCGTGGCTGATATCCACGATGAACAAAGCGGCAGGGATACGGCCCATCTGAGCGATACCGCCCAGTACTTTCTCCATTTTATCTTTGCTGCGGCTCAGGGTCAGGCGCTCTTTTTTGGTCACGCTGTCCATAGTACCGTCGTCGAGCATTTTCTGGATGCTCTGCATTTTCTTTACGCTCTTGCGGATGGTTTGGAAGTTGGTCAACATACCACCCAACCAACGCTCTGTAACGAAAGGCATGTTTACGGAAGCTGCTGCTTCGGCAACGATTTCTTTCGCTTGCTTTTTTGTAGCGACGAACATGATCTTTTTACCGCTTTTAGCAATTGCTTTCAGCGCTGCGGCAGCTTCTTCAAGACCGCTGATCGTTTTGTTCAGGTCAATGATGTGGATACCGTTTTTTTCAGCAAAAATGTACGGCAACATTTTAGGATTCCATTTCTTTTTCAGGTGACCAAAGTGTACGCCTGCTTCCAGAAGTTGCTGATGAAGGCTTTTATTTTCTTCCATTGTCGGAATAATTGAATAATGTTTAAAAAAATATTTTTTTGAGGTTCTTGCGGCTGCCCGGAGACCGGACAACCCTGCGCAGTATTAACGTTTAGAGAACTGGAAGCTACGACGTGCTTTGCGTTTACCGAATTTCTTACGTTCTACAGAGCGGGAATCGCGGGTCATCAGACCGGCATGTTTCAGCGCGGGCCTGTATTCCGGATTCACTTCGCACAGCGCACGGGCAATACCCATTTTAATCGCCTCAGCCTGTCCTTTAGGGCCTCCACCGGCTACAGTGACCACTACATCAAACGCATCGATCGCTTCGATGGTTTTCAGCGGCAGCTCCACCTGATTCTGGAGGTACATGATGGGGAAATAAGCTTTGTATTCTTTTTCGTTGACCGTGATGGCACCGGCACCTTTACTCAGGTATACGCGAGCTACGGCTTCTTTACGGCGACCAACGGCGTTTTTTTGCTTTTCCATTTAATTTATGATAATGTCTTGGGTAAAAAATTATTTAAGTTCTTTGGGTTGTTGTGCGGTATGAGGATGAGTTGCTTCTTCATAAACGAACAGTTTTTTCGCCATAGCGCGGCCGAGGCGGTTTTTAGGCAGCATACCTTTTACAGCGCGCTCGATCATCAGGTTCGGACGACGAACGATCAGGTTTTTCGCCATTTCGATCTTTTGTCCGCCGGGGTGGCCGGAGAAAGTCTGGTATTCTTTATCTTCCAGCTTGTTACCGGTCAATACTACTTTACCGGAGTTCAGCACGATCACGTAGTCGCCGCAATCGAAGTGAGGAGTATAGTAAGGTTTGTTTTTGCCACGCAGCACGTGAGCAATTTTAGAAGCCATACGACCCAGGGTCTGGTTAGTGGCATCCACAGTGTACCATTCGCGCACAACGATGCTTTCGTTTGCCGATTTGGTTTTGAAGCTAAGGTGTCTCATTATTTTGTGTAATATAAAATGCGTAAATAATTTCCTTCTGAAACAGAACTCATCCTGATCGGGAAAAATTCATTCTTTTCAAAACGGGACGCAAAGGTACAGGCCTTGTTTATTTCAACCAAAGAATTAATGCACTTTTTTTGAGCAGTGTTTGCAAATAATTGATTTTCAGTATCAGAATTGCAAAATTATTTTACAGCAGGTGGTTTTTTTACTCAAAAACAAGGCAATTCCGCCCTTTTAAGGCCAGGCTTACGAGCATCAGGCCGGTCACAAAGAGGCAGCAAAAATAAAGAATCCGGATTTTTACCGGTATTTTTGAATAGCCTGGAATCCGGCAAAAGGAAAATATGAACAAATACCGTAAACTGGTCCTCTCTGCACTGATCCTGCTCAACCTGCTGGTCCTGCTCGGGCAGGTCTGGCCGGCAGGCGCCCCACCCTTTGCCCGCACGGTCAATGTCGCTACCCTGCTGCTGAATTTATTTTATTTTACAGGACGATTACGCCGGAACAATGGATAGAACGACTTACCTGGCAGGACGCTTGCGCGAAGTATTCCTGGACGGGAAATGGATCGCGAACACGAATTATAAAGACCAGTTGCAGGACCTTGCCCTGGAACAGGCGCTGCACAAAACCGGCGAATTGAATACCATCGCGGCACTGACTTACCATATCAACTACTACCTGGACGGACTGCTGAAGGTGCTGAACGGCGGTCCGCTGGACATCAGCGACCAATTCAGTTTTGAGCTGCCGCTGCTGGAGTCTGAAGCGGCCTGGAAAGAGCTGGTGGCTACCCTGCTGCAGCATGCGGAGCTCTTTGCGCAGGCTGTGGCCGGCCTGGAAGACCGCATTTTGGACAGCCCCTTTGTGAAAGCGCAATACGGGACTTACCTGCGGAATATCGAAGGCGTGATCGAACACAGCTATTACCACCTGGGACAGATTGTGCTGATCCGTAAAATGATGCAGTAAACCCCTGTAGCAACAGCAAAAACACACAGCACCTGCCCGAAAGAACACCACTTTTTACAAAAGCAGCAATTGCCCTGCCTGCCCGGTTTGTGCACAAGAAAATACCGTCCTGCTGCGCCGCCCGGCGGGCAATACTTTACTGCATCATGGCATAGACACCATCCAAAAACGGGCTATACCTACCGAAAAAAGAAATCATGAAACTGCACGGGAAGACTTCGCAGCCCGCTCTATACAGGGCTCCGGAGGAGGCAGGCCTGCACTTCCTTCAGGCCGGGAGAAGCGAAGCAGGCAAAATAGCTCAGCCTGCCCTATTCCCAACTGATCACGCCTATGTCCTCAATATCTTTCCCCTCTTTGGTCTTCCCCTGCAGCAGGAAATGGTAGCGTCCCTTCGGGAAAGCAGGGTCTGTCTGCAGCAGGATATAGGGAAGCTTTGAAGTAGTGCCTGTAGCCTCCCGTACCAGTTCCGGCACCTGCAACAGGTCCGTATTCATCGGGTAGCTCTTGCCGCCCAGCACCAGCTCCTTATTGCAGTATACGCTCAGCTCGTGTACATCCAGGCCGTCTTCCATACAGCTCACTTCATTCTCATATGTACAGTTGCGGTCCGTTTTCCGTTTCGCCACTATAGGATCTATGGATATGGTCGTCACAGCCGATGCCCGGCTCAGCGCGACCATCGTATCGCTGAACGCAAGTGCAGCCCCATTTACCGTAAATACGGTATCGCAACCGGCTTTGCATTTCCGGCAGGCCTGAAAACACAAAGCTGTGCCCACAGCAAGCAGCAAGGGGAAGTACATCCGCAGCCGGGGAAATGTTGTCTTTACCTGCATACAATAAATCCGGTATCGCGTATGGCTACCCCGTCCTTTGTTGCCCCGGACAGGATAAAGGTATAAGTTCCGGTATCAAAAGCAGCAGCCGGCTTTAAAACCACCGTCCATATAGCTTCCGACATCGGGGAATATGCTTTCTCCTCCGCAATATCCGGCTGCCCGAACAAGTCCGTGCCTGCCGGTATCGAACCCGTCGTCAATTGAAGATCACGCTTGCATACCAGCGTGAGCCGCTTCGCTACCAGGCCGTCCTGCAGGCAGACTTTCAGATCTTTATTCATACAGCGCCGGTCTCCCTTTGAGATGACTACGGAGTCCCTGACAGACAATACCGCTTTCGGGTAGGTATTGGGCAGGTTAATCAGCGGGGTATGGACCATTAGCCTGGCCCCTTTGGTGGTATAGATATCGTCACAGCCCCCGCAGCGGCAGGATGGGATGAATAAGGCTGCGCAGGGCAAGCCCAGCAGCATCAGGATTCTGTTTATGGAGTTCATGGCAAAAGAACAGGGATACCCACAAATGTACATTTTTTCTTTCATGAAGACTGCAGAAGGGTATTGCTTGTTAAAAATCAATAAAAAACCCATCTTACAATTTCATAAGAACATTTCCCGGTTATTTTTGCGAAGGTTAAGAACTGATCTATGCTTCGTTTTCAATATGCTGCTTACCTGGGCGCCCTGGTACTGATACCGTTGCTGATTGCCTTATTTGCCGGCGTGCTGTACTGGCGCCGCAAAAAGGTAAGCCAATTGGGTACTCCCTCTGTCGTACAACAGCAGATACTGGGGTATATTCCGGCACGCCATACCTTTAAGTTTGTGCTGATGGGCCTGGCACTGCTCTTCATCATCATCGGCTGTGCCAACCTGCAGAAAGGCGGCACCACGGAAACGGTACAAAGGAAAGGCGTGGATGTCATGATCGCGCTGGACGTCAGCAAAAGCATGCTGGCCAGGGACATACAACCCGACAGGCTTACCCGCGCCAAACAATTTATAGAACGCCTGACCGATAAAATGAGCAGCGACAGGGTCGGCCTGGTCATCTTTGCGGGCCGCAGCTACCTGCAGGTTCCGCTGACCATCGACTACAGCGCTCTTAAACTGCTTTTGCAGACAGTAAGCCCGGATATGGTGCCTACGCAGGGCACTGTGATCGGCGACGCCATCGACCTGGCAAACAAATCCTTCAGCAGTAAAGAAAGAAAATTCAAATCCATTATCCTGATCTCAGACGGGGAAGACCACGACGAAACGGCACTGGCTAAAGTGAAAGAGGCGGTAGAAGGCGGAGCCATTGTACATACCATAGGTATTGGTTCACCGCAGGGCACACAACTGTTCGACCCCGCCACCAACAGCGCCAAGCTGGACGAAAAAGGAGAGCCTGTGATCACCAAGCTGAACGAGGCAGAGCTCAAAAGCATCGCTGCCGCAGGCAACGGTACCTATACCCTGATGGGCAATACGGATGCTGCCGCTAACCGGATACTCGAAGAAATAGATGGTATGGAGCAGCGCAACCTGGGCTCTGTAGTCTATGCCAATTATATCAGTTATTTCCAGTACTTCCTGCTCGCAGCCCTGCTGCTGCTCATTGCCGAATGGCTGCTCCCGGGGGCCTTCAGCCCCAAAAAGAAAGCAGCGGTAAAAACAATTTCCCTGCTGG
>JAEUVW010000204.1 GCA_016786525.1 Chitinophagaceae bacterium | reverse complement strand
AAAATAACAGTTGTAGGTCCTGTCTGATGAAAAGAGATTAAATCCTTTCAGGAAATAGGTGCCCAGGATAATGACAATAACAGATACTGAAACCATCAAGCCTGTTTTTGCTTCCTTAGATATTGCCATACAGTGTATTTAGTTGTAAAATAGGATTTTTTGCAGCATATAGGTGTTGCAAACCGCAACAAAAGTAATAAAAAGAACGTCAGGTATAATTACCAATACTATCTTAAAATGAAACGCGGGGAAGCCTGATGCTCCATACTTCTTCTATTTTTGGCCTGTCAATCCCTGCAAGAGACAGGAAAAACAAAACACCAAAAACAGAAAATTATGAAAAAGACCATCTTAATTGCAGCTTTGGCGCTTTGCAGTGCAGGCGCTTCTGCACAAAGCCGGACAACAAGAACTTCAGGGCCGGGTGGTAATGTATTGCTGAACCTGGGCGTAGGCCTCTCCAACTGGGGCGTACCCGTATATGGCGGACTGGAAGCCTATGTACACCCCGACTTCAGCCTGGGCGGTGTGATCAGCTACCGCAGGTATTACTCCGACTGGCGCAGCTATCGCTACGACTTTTCGATCACCACCATCAGCGCTGTCGGCAACTACCACTTCAACAGGGTGCTGAATATACCGAACAACTGGGACCTGTACCTGGGGGCCAACCTGGGTTACAGCATTGCCGGCTACGACCGCCCTCCGGGTGCGCCGGATTACGACTACAGGCGTGTAGGCGGCCTGGCGGCAGGCCTTCAGCTGGGCGGCCGTTATTACTTCTCCAGGAGTGTAGGGCTGAATCTTGAAGTCGGAGGCGGGAATGTATTGTCTGATGTCCGCTTCGGTGTCACCTTCCGTTTGTAACAGATCGCGGATAACGCATCAATGAACCACAAAGTGCTCAAGAGCTGTCCTATTGCTCCATGCGCTTTGTGGTTTTTCCTTTGTATCTTTTATTGCACTGGCAGTAAATGGAGAATCACAAAGCGCTTTCAAAGCCCATCCCTGCCCCTTCAGGGAGAGGAAGTGCGCGCATAGGCACATTCCTCAGATTCCCTAATTCATTTTCAAATGATCAAATTCAGCTCATCTTCAAATCTCAGAAGACCCACCCCTGCCCCTCCCGGGAGGGGAAATCTCCTGTACCGGCACAGCGGTGCATACATTTGGTTTTTCCTTTGTGTGCTTCAGGGTTGACACCCGGCAGTAATGGATAAACGGTCAAAAAGCTGTTGCCCCCCTCAAAGACCCACCCCTTTATCCAGGGAAGGGAAAGCTCCGGTATCGGCATCACGGCGCATACATTTGGCTGAATATCCTTTGTGTTCATACCCTTATACAGCAAACAACTCCGCTGCAATATGATCGGCAAAGAGCTTGCCCGCATTGGTCAGCAGCAGCACATTGTTTTCCAGGCTCAGCCAGTTCTGCTCCAGGAAGGGTTGGCTGGCTTTTTTCAGGGCAGCGGAAGCGCCCCATTTTTGCTCTGCCCATTGCAGGTCGCAGCCCCATTTCGTACGCAGCGATGTCATGATGTATTCGTTCAGGCGTTGCTGCTCCGTGAGCTGCTCTTCCTCAAAGTCAAGCTTTTTTTCCTGCAGGATGCTGCGGATATAACGGCTGTTGTTGGCTACATTGCTACGCCGGTGCTGCCCGTCGAAACTATGGGCAGACGGCCCGGCCCCCAGGTAAGGGATACCTTTCCAGTAATTGGTATTGTGTAAGGCATATTGCTGCCGGGCGGCAAAATTGGAGATTTCATATTGCTCAAAGCCCATTTTGGGAGCGTAGTCCATCAGCAATTCCAGCTGTGCCGCTGATTGTTCCTGGTCCACCGGCGTTTGTTTTTTGTGCTGTATGGCATGGTGCAGCGCGGTACCTTCTTCTACCGTAAGCGCATAAGCGGAAAAATGCGGGATCTGCAAGGCTTCCGTTCTGGCCAGGTTTTCCAGCCAGGCCCTATTGCTGAGGCCGGGCGTACCGTAGATCAGGTCTATGGTCAGGTTTTCAAAACCGGCGTCCTGCGCTGCCTTGATGGCATAGTCTGCCTGTTGTGCATTGTGCGCCCGGTTCATATACCGCAGGTCGCTGTCGAAAAAAGATTGCACACCAATGCTGAACCTGTTTACGGGCGTCTGTTTCAGCGCTTTTATATAGGCAGCATTCAGATCGTCGGGGTTCGTCTCCAGGGTACATTCTTTCAGGCTGCCGGTATCGTAGTGCTTCCCGATTACCTCAAAAATGCGCTGCAGCTCTTCCACAGACAATAAAGAGGGTGTGCCCCCGCCCAGGTACACCGTTTCAATGCGTGCGCCTTGCAGGTATTCCTTTTGGTTTTCAAGTTCCCAGGCTATGGCCGCCAGCATATCTTCCTTTTGCGACAGGGAGGTCGAAAAGTGAAAATTGCAATAAGTACAGGCTTTCCTGCAGAAAGGGATATGGATATAAATTCCGGCCATAATTGTTATTTACCTGCCTTCAGTAGTTCTTCATACGGCACGACGGAGTAGCGTTCCGTACTGTCGATATGGAAATAACGACGGTTCAGGTCAGGGATGTACCAGAGCACAAAAGGTGTAGTCATATTCATACTCAGGTCTTCCTTTTGCAGATCCGCAGCCTCGTGTTCACTTTTGTAGCTGATCGTGCGCTGGGGCTGTTCCCCACGCAGGGCACTTACATAGATACTTTCAAAAGGAAGTGCCCAGGATACGATCAGTTCCCGCTCCAGCCGCTCGTCCCCGTCAGCATGGGTAAGGATCATCTTGGTGATCTTACGGCGCTTCATTTCATCCAGCAGGCTTTCTACTTTCTGCACCCTGCCCGTAAACTTGGGTATTACCATAGCAATCAGCGACAAGCGCACGACAAAAATAAACGAAAGTAACAGAATGACGGTCTTTTCCCGGCGGATAGACGGCAGGAGCTCATATACAAAGGCGGCACTGCCCATGATGGCAAAAGGCATCAGTTCGCTCTCGATGTAGTGCGTATCGCCCCCATAAAACAGCAGGCACAGCACCACGAAAAATGCCAGGTTTGCCAGGACCACAAAACTGAGCAGCAGGAACTTCTTCCTCCTCACCAGGGCTATGATGCCGGCCAGGAACAGGATCGGGATAAACCAGTAATTGCGCAGGTAGCCTTTCCAGATTACATCGGCCATACCGCTGGTGAAGGTATCCAGCACATCCTGCAGGTTGATCTTTCCGAGCTTAGCCAGGAAATTGCTGTCGTAACTGTTTTGGGTACTGGTCAGGTATTTGAAGATGATGATGGCACACAGCAGGGCAGATTGTGTGACCATCAGCGGCTTTTTCTGACTTCCCTTCCAGTTGTCGAGCAGGTAATACCCCCAGAGGAAGCCACAGGGCACCATCACTGTAGGGTGTGTGTAAATGGCCAGGAAGGCCAGCAGGGTAAACAGCAGCAGGTGTACGGCAGCTTTGAACACCCCTGTTTTTGCTTCCTGCCCCGACACGGTATGGACCAGGCCAAACAGCAGCAGCATCCAGCAAACGCCCTGGTGCAGTTCATTATTCGTCCAGAAATAGGCTTCGGTAACGTACAGTGTATAGTAAAAACCCAGCAAGACCACGAGCGCATAAGCCCGGAGGCGGTATAAGATCAGGCCCGTGAGCAGGGGAAAAATGGCAAAACTGGCCGAATAACACATCAGTACAGCCTTCAGCGGCAAATGGCACTTCGCGGC
>JAEUVW010000170.1 GCA_016786525.1 Chitinophagaceae bacterium | reverse complement strand
GCAAACAGGTCAGTGTGCAAAAAGTGAACAAGGCCAAATAAGGCCATAATATTGAATACAAAAGATGACAAAAGCGGCACCTTTTCGGGGTGCCGCTTTTTATTGATGCCTACTGATCCATCCTGGCGATACAATTTTCCGTGGGGATTCCTTATTCCACTTCGTTTCGTTCAGAATACAAAGTATTGCCTGGTTTAGGGCAGGCCCCTGCAGATGACAACTCGTTGTATGATCCGCCCCTGGGAAAGCGCACCACACAGGTGCTTTTCCCGAAGACAAGAGTATACCGGTAAGTACGCCACGCTGTCCTTCCAAGCTTAGGAGCCCCGCCTGCGCCAGGCAGGGCTAAGCAAAGACAATGAAAAAGGCCAGCCAACACACCCTCTCCATGCCGTGGCAAGAGCATCCCGGAATAGCTGTTAAGCGATACAATGGCCTAAACCCTTTTATACATTCCATCAGGCTGCTTTCCGCGTAAGGACCGGAACCCGGCAGCATCCGGATGTCCGCTCAGCCCACTCATGGTACCGGGCTTCGCTACAGCAGTAAATAGGAAGTCTTATCTTTGATCGCAGGCCGGGAAACCTGTCTCCGGGTGATACCGGGTCAAAATAAGCGGGGGGCAGGGAGCGTCCTGCCAACAAATTGCAGCAGTAGTTATATTGATCAATGCCTGTGTAAAGGCACCCGGCAGCCAGGCGGCCTTCCTGTAAACGATATTTTCCGCAGGCACAGGAAAAAAAATGGTTTTTATTTCCAATATTTACTTACCTTTGCCCTCCCAAAAACGTATCCGGCTATTCCGCCCTGTGCAGAATACCCGCAGTTGCTGCCGGATAGTGAGGGGTATTTTTTAACAACATAATTTTTTTATGGCAACAAACAACCAACAAAGCTACGAGCTGATGGTTATCTTCACCCCGGTACTGGCGGAAGATGATTATAAGACAGCTCAGAAAAAGTTTTCGGACTTGATCAAAGACAACGGTGGCGAAATTACGCACCTGAACCCATGGGGCCTGCGTTCCCTGGCTTATCCTATCGAGAAAAAAACAACCGGCCTGTACTGGGTATGCGAATTCAACGCTCCTACCGACCTGATTGCAAAGCTCGAGCTGCAAATGAACCGTGACGAAAATGTAATGCGTCATATGGTGAACAAGCTGGACAAGCACGCCGTGGCTTACAACCTCAAAAAGCGTAACAAACTGAATGCTGAAGTTGTAGCATCTTAATTCATTTCTTTAAAACTATTTTTACAAAATGGCTAAGCAAAACGATATTAAATATCTTACCTCTACCAGGGTAGAAAAACGTGCAAAGAAATATTGCCGTTTCAAAAAGCTCGGTATCAAATATGTAGATTACAAAGACGCTGAGTTCCTGAAAAAGTTTGTGAACGACCAGGGTAAAATGCTGCCCCGCCGTATCACAGGCAACTCCCTCAAATTCCAGCGCAAAGTAGCGCATGCTGTTAAAAAGGCTCGCCAGATGGCGCTGTTGCCTTATGTTACTGACCTTTTAAAATAAGATACTGAAATGCAGATCATACTCATAAAAGACGTAGATAATCTGGGCGGAGCCAACGAACTTGTAGAGGTACGCCCCGGATACGCACGCAACTTCCTGATCCCTCAGAAATTTGCGATTGAAGCAAGCAGCTCAAACCTGAAAGTTCTGGACGAGCGCCGCAAACAAATTCAAAAGAAAGAAGCCAAACTGCTGGCGGAGATCACTAAAGTAGGCGAAGCGCTGAAAGCATCCCCGGTGAAACTGGGTGCTAAGATCGGTACCAGCGGAAAGATCTTCGGATCGGTTACCGCTATCCAGCTGGCCCGCGCTATCCGCGAGCAAAAAGGATACGAGATCGACCGCCGCCGCATCAGCATCATCGACGAGGTGAAAGAAGCAGGCACTTACAAAGCGCAAATCGACTTCGGTAAAGAAAACCTGCTCGAACTCGAATTTGAAGTGGTAGCAGAATAAACATTGACACAAACTATTGAGACTCCCTGCATTGTACCAATGCAGGGAGTTTTTTATGGGTCAAGCGATTGGAAAAAAAGAGAAAATTGCTTATTTTTGATAGGTATAATATCTTAAAAAATGAATAAACTGAAGTGCTCGTTTTGGGCGCTGGCCAGTGTCTTCTGCCTGACTCTGTTGGGGACATGGCGCAGCCAGGCGCAGGGATTGAAGGTGGATGAATCGGCACCGGTTAAAAATCTGAAAGTTTTGAGTGAAGAAAGCGACGGCAAAGGGCATATTACGCGTGTCGTCCAGTACTCAAAAGGAAATATCCGTGTTACGGAGACGATCTTTATTACCAAAGGGCCGTCCATCAGGGAGCTGGCATTACCGATCAAGGCAGATACCCTGATCAAAAACCTGCTGGAAATAGTCGTCAGCAAATCCAGCTACCGGGTAGGCCTGTATTACCGTAAAAGGCTCATCCGGTCCTATAAGGCTGTTTTTGGCCCTAACCCGCGCCTGAATAAGATCATGGAAGGAGACCGGAATACACCCGAAGGGATGTTTACCATTACCAACAAAAATCCCGGCTCCAAATACACCAAATTTATGGGCCTGAGTTATCCTAACGATTCCGCCTACCAGCGCTTCAACAAGCTGAAGGCGGCAGGCAAGATACCCTCTACGGCCAGGATTGGCGGCGATGTGGGCATACATGGTATCTGGAAAGGCGGCGACGATATGATCGAGATGGGTGTGGGCTGGACAGATGGTTGTGTGGCCCTGAAGAACAAGGATATCGAGGAGCTTTTCTCCCTGGTAGGGGTCGGCACCCGGGTGACGATCAAACGCTAACCGGGCTGAACGGCGTATCGCTGCAGGGGTCAATGCCCCTTTTATCTTCTCCGTCCTTTCCGGGCAAGGTAAAGAAAATACAGTTGCTCCTCTGTGCCGCCGCAGGAATGTTGTTGAATGCAATTTTTTTTGGATGATCATGGCCTTTATGCGGACCTTCCACTGTATTTTTACCCGGGGTATCTACTGCTCATCAGACCACAGTACTCCGGATAAAACAGCATACCATGCACGCAGGAAGACGATTTACCTTTAAGCAGGTTATTTACTGGACCAGGCGCGATATCCGGATATTGGCTATTGCCTCTTTCATCCCGACGGCCCTGTATTATTTTTTGGATATCCGCTGGCTGGTGATCCCCTGGGTGGCCATCGGCCTGGTCGGTACGGCAGCAGCGTTTATTGTGGGGTTTAAAAACACCCAGACCTACAACCGTCTTTGGGAAGCGCGGCAGGTATGGGGCAGCATTATCAACAGCAGCCGGCAATTGGGTATCATGGCCAAGGATTTTCTGCGTAGTGATCCGGATGCGACCCGGACCCTTATCTACCGCCATATGGGCTGGCTCACCGCGTTGCGCTTCCAGCTTCGCGAGGTAAGGGCCTGGGAAAATATGAAACTGCCCAGCAATGTAGAGTTCGGTAAATTTTACACCGTTCCGGAATGGGTAGGCTCCCTGCAGGAAGAGCTGCTGCGCTACCTGAGTGAGGAAGAGCGGAACTATGTCTGGCAGAAAAAAAACAGGGCCACGCAGATCATAGCCCTTCAGTCAAAGCAACTCAGGGATTTATACGACCAGCAAAAGCTCACCGAATTCGAATTCCTCGAATTTGAGCGCCTGATGGGCACCCTGTATGATCACCAGGGTCGTGCCGAGCGCCTGAAGAATTTTCCGTATCCCCGGCAATTTGCCACCATCAACCAGATGTTTACCCGCTTGTTTATGTTCCTGCTGCCCTTTGGTATTTTGCAGGAGTTCGGCAAAATGTCGAAGGAGCTGGGTGATGCCTTTATCTGGCTGACAGTGCCCTGCTCCCTGACGGTGAGCTGGGTGTTTTATATGATGGAGCGGATCGGGGAAGCTACCGAAAATCCATTTGAGGGCGGACCTAACGATGTGCCGATATCCAACATCGCCCGAACCATAGAGATCGATCTGCGGGAAATGCTCGATGAGCAGGACCTGCCGCCGGCTATAGTGCCCGAAAATAATATCCTGATGTAAGCATAAACAGCAAGAGCAATGAAAAAAAGAGAAAAACTCAATATCATCCGCAGCTATTACCCCAACGCAATCTCGACAATCGATAGTGTGAATAAACTGATCGACTATGTGGAAGATGAGCTGGACCTGGAGCCGGAAATGGTGATGCTGGCAGACAGTATCTGCAGCGATGACGTGAACAGTATGCAGTATCCTGTGCGGGCGCAGGAGTTTTTAGGGCCTTTCAAAATGGGTGGTCTGGACGGTTTCCCGTTTACCGGCCTTACCGGCATGGGCGCCTTTGCCAGCCATGTGCCTGACGAAGGCGCGGTGATGATTTATTACGGCCCGCATATCGGCATTTCCAAAGAGGGGGCGCTGGGAGAGATCAACCGGCCCGGGCAGCACAAGAATACCAGTTGCTGCGGTGCGGCCAGGGCTGCCCTGCAGAAGCTCACTGCAGACAGCATTACCGAGGGTAAGGTGACGGAGCTGGATTACCAGATGAACGTTATTGAGCAGATATTGCTGAAGCAGAAAGAACGGATTCTTCAGGCGCCCAACCAGTTGTTTGAAGCTACGGAAGTGATCTATGAAGCGATTGATCTCCGTATCAACGAACTGGTGGCCCAGACAAAATACAATTGCCATTACATTATCCTGGTCGGTGCCATTCACATCAACAGCGACCCGGATATGGGCTCGTTTGCCTCCATTAAGCGCTTCGACGTCATTAACCTGGAGAACCAGGAAAGGCAGGATAAGCTGGACGCTATGGAAAAAGCGATCTTCGGGTCTCAGGCCGGTGAGCAGCCGGGCAAATAGCCCTGGTGTCGCAATGTTAAGCGGATATTGTGATCAAACATGGATGCATGGCTTTACCTTTGCCGGATAGGGATGCCTAATAGTATTGCTATAGAAAAAATGGAAGAATCAAAAAGACAAAAACAAGTGGGCAAGCTGGTACAGGCCGAGCTCAGCGATATATTTCAAAGGATCGGGCTCAACATGAGCCAGGGAGGCATGGTGTCTATTTCGAAAGTAAGCATGACACCAGACCTGATCGAGGCCAGGGTGTACCTGTCCCTGTTCCAGGTGGCCGATAAACAAAAGTTCTTAAGCGATCTTAAAGAGCACAACTGGGAATACCGCAAGCAACTGGGAGAGCGTGTACGCAACCAGCTGCGCCGGGTGCCTTACCTGGAGTTTTTCCTGGACGATACCCTGGATTATGTATTCAAAATGGAAGAGGTATTCAAGAAGATCCAGGACGAGCGGGAGGCTAATGATAAAAATAACAAGGCCTAAGCGGCGCAGCGCATGAGACTGAGTCTACAGCTGGCCTGGCGTTATTTGTGGGGAAAAGGTGCTGCCAACGCAGTGCCGGTATTGTCGCGGATCAGCATGACCGCTATTGCGGTCAGCAGCTGCGCGATGATCATTCTGTTCTCCGTATTCAACGGTTTTGGCAGCCTGGTAGACGGTCTGTACAAAGCATTTTATCCCGATATCAAGATCACCGCGGCCAAAGGTAAGTTTTTTACACCCGGTCCGCAGCTGCTGGCTGCCATCCGGCAGGATGCTGTTGCCGCGTCCTCTTTTGTGCTGGAAGACAATGTGCTGGTGAATACCGAAGAAGGAGAAACAATACCCGTCACACTGAAAGGGGTAGACAAAGAATATTTCCGGGTCAACGAAGTGCAAGCCTATATCAACAAAGGGGCGGACAGTGTGATGAGCCTTGCGGTGCCTACCGCCATACTGGGCCAGCATATCGCCGCTACCCTGGGTATTGATGTAGACAATGTGTTTGCCCGCATGATGGTCTATTACCCCAATGGGGAGGCAGAGGCCGGAAACCTGGACCCGACAAGAGCCTTCCAGTCTATGATCTTTAAACCCGACGGAAGCTTTTATGTGCAGGAAGAATTTGATACCCGCTATATACTGGCTCCGCTGTACAATGTGCGGGAACTGATGCACCAGGAAGGGGTGTCTTCCGTGGAGCTCTCACTGAAGCCGGGCCATTCGGCTGAAAAGCTGAAGGCTGCACTCCAGCAGCAGCTGGGCACTCCGTACATCGTTGCGACACGCTATGAGCAGAACAAAGCCGTGTATATGGTGATGCGGTCTGAAAAATGGGCAGGCTATGCCATTCTGCTGTTCGTCTTGCTGATTGCTTCCTTCAATATGGTCAGTGCATTATCCCTGCTGGTGCTGGAGAAACAAAAAGACATGGGTATCCTGCGGACCATGGGCCTGCAGCCGGCATCCCTGGGCCGGGTGGTCTTGCTGGAGGGGGTGCTCTGGTCGCTTGTAGGCGGCACCATTGGCCTGGTACTCGGGCTTGGGCTCTGCTGGGCACAGATACAATTTAAGCTGGTCCGTATACCGGGAGCCTTTATTATAGACAGTTACCCGGTGGCGGTACAACTTTCCGATATCCTGGTGGTGTTGCTGACGGTCTCTGCGGTGGGCTTCCTGGCGGCGCTTTACCCGGCGCGCAGGGCTGCCGGGCAAAAACTGCACGAAATTATGGCCGGTAAATAGGGTTTGTTTTTTTGAGGCGAAGACCTTACTTTTGCCCTCCCTTTCCGGGACCTCATGCGGCGGTGGCGAAACTGGTAGACGCACTACTTTGAGGTGGTAGCGCCTGTTACAGGGCGTGGGAGTTCGAATCTCCTCTGCCGCACTTTTACCAATGGCTGCCCTTACCGGCAGCCATTTTTTTGTCCCGGAAAATTTTAAGGAGGCCTGCGCATAATGAACCGCACGGCTTATTGCCGCCTGATTATTAGACAGAAAGAATGCGAAATAGTTTATTTTTGAACACACAGCCGGAACCGCGTGAAAAAAATACTCATTATAGAAGATGATGCCCACGTCAATGCCTTTGTCAAAAAGGGCCTTGCGGAAGAGCAATTTTCCATAGAGCAGGCTTTTACCGGTGAAGAAGGATTGAAACTGGCCCTGCAGCATCCGTTTGACCTGGTGGTACTGGATATTATGCTGCCCGGTATCAGCGGCCTGGAAGTCTGCGCCCGCATCCGGGAAAAAAAGAGCATTCCCATACTGATGCTCACCGCGCTCGGTACGGCAGAAAATGTAGCCCTGGGCCTGAATACCGGGGCTGACGATTACCTGGTCAAACCGTTCAAGTTTATCGAACTGATTGCCCGGGTGCGGTCTTTGCTGCGCAGGGCCGAGAAAGAAGATATCCACAACAATGCCGAGATCTATAGTTTTGGTGAGCTGGTCATCAACGATGAGCGTAAAACCGTCATGCTGGGCGATAAAAGCCTTTCGCTGACCTCTACGGAGTACCGCCTGATGCTGCTGTTTGTCCGCAATGCCAAAAGGGTATTGTCCCGTGCTGATATTCTCAAAGAAGTCTGGGATGTCGACTTCAATATGGGGACCAATGTCGTGGACGTATATGTCAATTACCTGCGCAAGAAGCTGGATGCAGCCGGGGGCGCCAAACTCATCCATACGGTGACGGGTATGGGCTACGTACTCAAAGAGGAATAAGCTATGAAGACAAGATCCCGGATCATATTCATGCTGAGCTCTATTATCCTGGGCATTATCCTGGTCTTCAGCCTGTTCCTGTACACCTTCATTTCCGGCTACGCCTTTACAGATTTCTATAAGCGCCTGGAGACACGCTCCAACTCCACAGCCCATATTTACCTGGAACGGGAAAATGAAAACCTGGAAAAATTCAGGGAAGAATACCTGGTGCGCTTGCCGGAAGAGCGGCACTATATCATGGAGGTGACAGCCGAAAAAACCTTAGCCCAACAGGCTTCGGAGCATGCGCTGGCCCTGCCGCTGCTGCAGCGGACCTGGGCTTCAGGCGTCGGCACCTACCGGGATAACAATATCCTGTACTGCGGTATCCGATACAAGGCTTCCAACGGGAAAAACTATATTGTCGTTACCTCAGCGCGGAATTATTACTTCAGCAAGCTGATGAGCTACCTGGCCAGGGTCCTCATTGTGCTGGTACTGGCTTCCGCTGTATTGATCGTTTTTGTCTCCTACTGGACGTACCAGCGCCTGATCAAACCGGTGAAAAGCATTACGCTGAAGGTCAATAAGATCGGCTCTGAAAACCTGAATATCCGCCTGCCCGGCTCTGAAAACGACGATGAACTCGGCGAACTCATTCAGACCATCAACGGCATGCTGGACCGCCTGGAGACCAGTTTCGAAACGCAGAACAACTTTATCAGCAATGCCTCGCATGAGCTGAATACCCCACTGACCTCTATCATCGGCGAAGCGGACGTGGCGCTGGCCCGCAGCAGGACCAGCGAAGAGTATGTAGAGACCCTGAGAAGCATCCTGGAAGAAGCAGAGAAGCTGGACAAGAAAACGAAAGCCCTGCTGTACCTGGCACAGACCGGTTTTAACGGCAAAGCGGTGAAGTTTGACAAAGTACGCATAGACCAGCTGATCTTTGATGTACAGGAAACCGTCAAACGCATCAACCCGCGCCAGCAGGTAGAGATCGATTTCTCTACTTTTCCCGATACCCCGGCCAAGCTGAAAGTCAAAGGCAATGAGCAATTGCTGCACCTGGCCCTTTCGAATATCATCCTGAATGCCTGCAAGTACTCGCACAACAAACCGGTACGCGTCAGCCTGGTACACAACCAGGGCTTTATCAGCGTGCTGGTGAAAGACTGGGGCATCGGTATCCCCAAAAACGAGATCAAGTATATCTACGACCCCTTCTTCCGGGCCTCTAATACAGCCAATTTTGAAGGCTACGGTATCGGCCTGCCTTTGACCCGCAATATCATCAAGATCCACCATGGAGAACTCTATGTGGCTTCTGAGGAAAATGGCGGTACCCTGGTGGAAATCAAACTCCCATTAGGAAATTTTCATCTTTAAATAAAGATAACAGTCTTCTAATCACTTTCTAATTCCGTTCTTAAACCGGCCTAATATGCCGGGGATAGTTTTGCTTAAAATCAATTTTATGCAAGAGACTATCTTAATACAGACCGATTTCAGGCCCGAATCCCTGATCCTCGTCAAGACGGCGATCCAGAACAACCTTAAGGCAAAACTGGATATCGTGCTCGTGCATGGCGTGCATATGACCGATTCGATCACTGATCTCCTTTTCTATTCACGGCATAAGATGCTGCAAAAAGTATCGAATGACCTGTTTACAACAGGCCTGAACGAACTGAGGGAAACCTTTGCCGCCAATATCAATTCATTGCGCGTAGAATTATTTACCGGCCTGAACCAGGCGGCTTTTAACAATTTCCTGGAGGCCAACAGGATCAGCCAGATTTTCGTGGCGCCCGATTATGTATTTGCCAACAGGAGCAAGTACAGCCGCGATCTCGCCCATTTTATCAACAAAAGTGTCAGCAGGAAAGTCGAGATCTCCTGGTCTATGCCTTCGGAGCCCTTTGCCCGCCTTGCCCTGACCCGTTAAAAAAGAAAATACTATGAAACTATTTATCCGGATATCGATCGCTATATGCATACCGCTGTTCCTTTTGCTGGCGGCATATACCCTGCGCGGCAACTACCTTAGCCCGGAGCAGAAGCTGATGGGAGAGTGGAAGGAAGTGTCCTGGACCTATGAAAAAGCGGACAATAAAGGTTCTGTCAATTTTAATGACGAACCGATCAGCGAAGCCATGAAGCATATGATCTCCCGGTCCAAGATCATCCATAAGGCGGAAACATGGTCCTTTACTGCGGACTCCGGCTTGGTATTGAATACACAGCATAAGCGGCTCAATGTGAACTGGGCGCTGATGGGCAGCAGCAATATCCTGCGCCTGAAATACAATGATGAATTTGAAGAACACTACAACCTCGTGGAGTTGAATGAAAAGCAGATGGTACTGCATTTTGAGAATGATAACCTGACACGGGGGATTGTAAAAATAATATTCGAGAAAATATAAATACGATAATAGAAAATGATTAAAGAACGCAATAGACTGAATGACAAGATCAAATTCGGGATGATGTACGCCGGTACGGCAGGCATGGTCAACGTATCTTCATTGGTTTTATTCTTCTCTTTTACTTCCAATGTGACCGGTCACTATGCGATACTGGCCAATGAAATAGCCAACGGCAACCTGTTTAAGATCCTGATCGCCTTCCTGTGGATCCTGCTGTATTTTGCCGGCAGCTTCTTCTCTCATTTCCTGATCCGCAGCGGGGCATCCAGCAATACCTACCTGACACATGCCGTGCCGATGTTTGTAGAGATCATCTGCCTGGTATCGGTAGGCCTGTACGGGCATTACCTGTATGCGGAAACCCTGATCGAGACAGAGCTGCTGGTGGCTGCTTTGCTGTTTGCCATGGGGCTGCAGAACGGCCTTACGGCCAGTATTACCAGCTTTTCGCTGAAGACCACCCACCTTACCGGTCTGACGACAGACCTGGCCATCCATTTGTCCATGCTGTACAAAAAGAATATCAGGAACAAAGAGGCTATCCGCAGCAAGTTCAAACTGATGCTGTCCATTGCTGTGGGCTACCTGATCGGTGGCGCTATCGCCGGAAAGATCGTACACTATGCCCATTTTATGGTCTTTATCTATATCGCGGTTGCTATGGTAGGGCTGATGATCTACGACTGGTCCAGGACCTTTTCGATCAAAGAGATGGTCCGCAGGGAGCGTGCGGCGCAGAAAGAATTGTTTGAAAAAACAGCTAATGCTGAATTGCTGGGTAAAAAGTATGCCGGATAATATCTTACGATAATCAAGAGTTTTTCTACACGATGAGGAAGTGCGGAAAATTGGTGTAAAAAAGGAAAGGTCGCAAACATTTGTTTGCGACCTTCTTTATTGTGTCTGAGTATAAAATTAACTCAGGGCATTGGCGTCTTCGATCAGGACAGATACTTTGTTGTTGATCACCTCGGCAAAGCCGCCGGTGATATCATACAACTCGGTATTCGATTTGTCTTTCAGGATCTTCATCTTGCCGGTACCCAGGGATGCGATCATCGGGGCGTGGTGCTCCAGTATTTCGAAGTATCCTTCAATACCCGGCAACTGTATGCCGTAAACGTTCCCGCTGAATACCTTGTGCTCCGGAGTAAGGATTTCTAATTGCATGTGTTCAATTTGATAATTGTAAAATTCGGCAATCCGGCAATTGACTTATTGCCGAATTGTCAAATCGACTAATTTTTAGCTTGTTCCATCAGTTTTTTACCTTTCGCGATCGCATCTTCGATGTTACCCACCAGGTTGAAGGCTGCTTCAGGATACTCGTCTACTTCACCGTCCATGATCATGTTGAAGCCACGGATGGTGTCTTCGATCGGAACCAGTACACCTTTCAGACCGGTAAACTGCTCGGCCACGTGGAAAGGCTGGGACAGGAAACGCTGTACTTTACGGGCGCGGAATACGACTTGTTTGTCTTCTTCGCTCAGCTCGTCCATACCCAGGATCGCGATGATGTCCTGCAATTCTTTATAGCGCTGCAGGATGCTCTTTACGCGGTTGGCGCAATCGTAGTGCGCATCACCCACGATAGACGGGGTAAGGATACGGGATGTAGAATCCAGGGGGTCAACCGCAGGATAGATACCAAGGTCAGCGATTTTACGGCTCAATACCGTGGTCGCATCCAGGTGGGCAAAGGTTGTCGCAGGGGCAGGGTCAGTCAAGTCATCCGCAGGTACATATACCGCCTGTACGGAAGTGATCGAACCATTTTTAGTAGAAGTGATACGCTCCTGCATCAGACCCATTTCTGTAGCCAGCGTAGGCTGGTATCCTACCGCTGAAGGCATACGTCCCAGCAGGGCCGATACTTCGGAACCCGCCTGGGTGAAACGGAAGATATTGTCTACGAAGAACAGGATGTCCTTTCCTTTACCGCTGCCGTCACCGTCGCGGAAGTACTCCGCCATGGTCAGACCGCTCAGGGCCACGCGTGCACGGGCTCCGGGAGGTTCGTTCATTTGTCCGAATACGAAGGTTGCTTTTGAATCTTCCAGGTTTTTCAGGTCAACGGAGCTCAGGTCCCAGCCGCCTTCTTCCATACTGTGAATGAATTTCTCGCCGTATTTTACGATACCGGCTTCGATCATCTCGCGCATCAGGTCATTACCTTCACGGGTACGCTCACCCACACCGGCAAATACCGACAGACCACCGTGGCCTTTGGCAATGTTGTTGATCAGCTCCTGGATCAATACTGTTTTACCTACTCCGGCACCACCAAACAAACCGATCTTACCACCTTTTGCATAAGGCTCGATCAGGTCGATTACTTTAATACCGGTAAACAGTACTTCCGTAGCGGTGCTCAGTTCTTCAAATTTCGGGGGTTTGGCATGGATCGCACGGCCACCGGCTTTGCTTACCTGGGGCAGACCGTCGATT
>JAEUVW010000140.1 GCA_016786525.1 Chitinophagaceae bacterium | reverse complement strand
TGCAGGAAGGAGATGTGCAGATGGGACTGAAACAGGCGCGACATAGAACGTTCGCTGATGTTGAACCGCGCACTCAGGGAGCCCAGGCTGACCGGTTCTGAAATGTTCTTTTCCAGGTACTTCAATATCGGCTGCATGCGTTCGTCCTCTGTAATCGGCAGCACGATGGGCAAAGCCGTATTGTTGAGCTGCGGTAACAATCGCTTCAGCGCTACCAGGAATTCGAAATCGTTGCATTTACTGTTGATGTGCTGCCCATCCCACCTTTCCGAATAGTTGATCATTTGTATCAGCAACTCGCTGGCGGGATAAATACCCAGCTGCCCGTAAAAAGGGTGCTCCCTATCGTCCGTTGCATAAAAATAAAGAGAACGCAGTACGGTGGCCGAATGGCCGATACGCAGGATATGGGGCATGCCTTTGGGTATCCAGAAGTAATGCCTCGCCGGGACAATGAATGTTTTATTACGCGTCGTGATATAGGCAATACCACCCTCAACATAGCTCAGCTGCCCCTTCCTGTGCTGGTGCAGGGGAATCAGCTTCTCCGACTTTTCGTGCATCACAAATACGGAGCGGGCTTGTTTGTCAATATCCGGCAATGAGGCGATCAATCCCATAACAACCTATGATTCTGCATTGCAAAACTAGCAACAAAGTCCTATTCACCGTTCATTTTTCCATTTGGCCGGAATGAATAAAAAAATGGCTATTATAGTAAACAGCAGGCGCCGTACAGCTACTAGCTTTGCACTCCAAATTTCAGCAGTACATCATGCGCAAGCTTTTTACAGCGCTTTCTTTCCTGTTGCTGCACCATCCTTCCTTTGCGGAAGATGAACGAACGGGAAGTGCACAAGAGGACACCTTACACATCACCTTACCCGGAGTATGGCAAAAAGCGGAAGAACACAGCCGCCAGGTCGGGATCAGCAGCAAAGCGGCGGCGGCGGCGGCAGCAGAAGTGCAGGATGCCCGTATGGAGCGCTACCCCGAGCTTGGACTGAAGGGAACTGCAGAAAAAGCGTCCAATATTCCTATCTATGAGAACGGTTTGTTTTCCAGGCCGTCGCAGCACGAGGTGATCCATACCCTGTACCGGGCTGGCGCGGATCTGTACCTGAACCTCTACAACGGCAACAAACTGAACCTGAAGATAGCCGAAGACAAAGTTCTGCACCGCTTAAGCCTGATCCGGCATGAACAGACGCTATCGGATATCCGCTACAAGGCCGCAGCCCTGTACCTCGACCTGCAGCGATCGCTCATCTTCAGAGCGCTCATCATTGCCGACATCGCAGACCAGGAAAAACAGCTGAAGGAGATAAAAGCCCTTTATAAAAACGGGACAGTACTCAGGAGCGATGTTTTGCGCGTAGAGCTGGACCTGTCCCGGCGCCGCATGAGCCTGGTGACCATCGAAAACGACATCCTGATCGCTACCCAAAAACTCAATATACTGATCGGCGAGCCAGACGACCGTATCCTGCAGCCGGCCCTGCCCCAGGGGCAACAGGATGAGCAAAAACCTTATGAAGACTTCCTGGCGGAAGCCTTGCAACACTCCTTCCCGTATCATATTTCAGCGCAACATACCGCATTAAGCAAACTGCAGCTGCGGCAGGCCAAAGCCAACCTGCGGCCCAAATTAGGCTTATACGGCGACTTCTATTATGCTAACCCGCAGATATTCCTGTACCCCTATAACCCTTACTGGTATTCCCTGGGCGTTGCAGGATTAAAGGCTTCCTTTCCTCTATCTGCGCTGTACCACAACACCCATAAAGTAAGGGCTGCACGATTAGCGTTTGAGCAAGAAGAAGAAGCCCACAAGGATGCCGCAGACCGGGTACGCCAACAGGTAAAGGAGGCCTTCCTGCGGTACCGGGAAGCATTGGTGCAGATACAGGTGGCGGAAGTGAATGCAGCACAGGCAGAAGAAAATGCACGGATCATTAAGAACACTTACTTCCGGCAGGCCTCGCTGATCACCGACCTGCTGGATGCCGACATACAGGTATTGCAAACCCGCTTTGAGCTGGCAGCCGCCAGGATCATGGCACAGGATAAATATTATCTCTTACAAAACACCACCGGTGTGCTTTAGAACATGAAAAAGAAATACTCCGTTACCGACAGGCTGATCACGAAAATAACGGGATGGATGGCCGCTGCGATTGTGCTTGCCCTTGCGGTGTGGGGCGTCGCTACACTCTGGAGTTATGCTACCTGCGAACAGACCAACGATGCGCAGGTACAGGAATATGTCAACCCCGTTATTTCCAGGGCAGGCGGCTTTATCGTGGCGGTACAATTTGAAGAAAACCAGTATGTCAAAAAAGGAGATACGCTGCTGATCGTCGACAACAGGGAATATGTGCTGCAGCAGGAACAGACGGAAGCTTCCCTTCAGCGGGCAATCGCGCAGTTGCAGGTATTGGAAAGCAATATGCACACCATCCGGAAATCTGCGGCCGCAGCACAGGCTCAGGTTGCGGCCGGGAAGGCAAAAGCCTGGAAACAGCAGCTGGACTATGAGCGCTACCGGCAACTGTACAGGGAAGAATCTGCCACACAGCAGCAGCTGGAGCATATGCAGGCCGCATTGGATGTAGACAAGAGCGATTACCGCTCAGCTCAGGAGCAATACGAAGCAGCAACTTCCCGGGTCGGAGACATCAGGGCGGAAAAAGCCGTGGTGCAGGCAGAGATCGTACGCTTAAAGGCTTTACTGAACAGGCACAAACTGGATGTAAGTTATACCGTTATTACGGCGGCCTATGATGGCAGGATGGGCAGGCGAACCATAGAGGTCGGGCAGATGATCGATGCCGGTGAAACACTTGCATTCATCGTCAACAACGAAACGGACAAATGGGTGGTTGCCAACTACAAGGAAACGCAGGTGGCGCAGATGCGGATCGGCGACACGGTACAAGTAGTCGCGGATGCCTTCCCGGGCACGGAGTTTAAGGGAACCATTATTTCCCTGTCGCCTGCTACGGGTTCCAGTTTCTCCCTGCTGCCCCCGGATAATTCCACGGGCAATTACGTAAAGATCGTGCAGCGGGTACCCGTGCGCATCCGCATCGACGAGCACAGAAAAGATACGGATGTGCTGAAAGCCGGCATGAATGTTACCGTATCCTTACCCAAAGGCCAGCATCATGGATAGTGCTATCCCTCTATTTAAACAATGGGCGCCGGAATGGCTGGTGAAGGTGATCCTGTTCCTGCTGGTGCTGCCCAGCATGGTACTGTTCTTCCTACCCCTGGCCAATATCAATGCGGCAGCCGGGCATTACGGCTGCGAGCCTGCAGATATGCAATTTGCAGTGAGCCTGTTTTACGCAGGCTATACCGGGTTTTACAGCCTGGAACGCAGGTTCTTTACCTACCTGGCTACGCGGGAGTACTTTATCCTGTTTACTTTCCTGCAGGTCCTGAGCTGCTTTATCTGTTACCATACTCACGAAGTATCCCTCCTGTTCCCACTCAGGTTCATACAGGGCATGCTGTTTTCCTGCACCGTCAACCTGTCGCTTTCGCTGATGTTCACCCGCCTGCACAGCGAAAGGGCAAGAGCAGTCAGCTTTTCCGTCTTCTTCGGGCTTTTGCTGTGCGCCCTGCCTTTCAACAACTTTGCGACGGCAGGCCTCATCGACGCTTATAATTTCAACATAGTCTATAAGGGAGCGCTTTTTTCGTACCTGCCCTGCCTGGTGCTGCTGCAGCTCACGATGAACAATACCCGGCTGAATGTTCGTTTCCCGCTCTACAAATTAGACTGGCAGAGCTTTTCCCTGTACAGCATCCTGCTCTGCCTGCTGGGCTATATTGCGGTCTACGGGCAGGAGTATTACTGGCTGGAAGATGCCCGTATCCGGTACAGCGTCATCGCAGCTGCCGGGCTTACTGCATTATCGCTATTGCGCCAGAAGGCTATGAAGCATCCCTATATCGACATGCGGGTATTCCGTTACCGCAACTTCAAAGTAGGCCTGCTGGTGCTCCTGGTCCTGTACCTCTGCCGCTTTGCGTCTTCGGTCACCAGCAATTTCTTTGCCCTGGTCCTCCACTTTGACCCCATGCATGTGTCCTACATCAACCTGCTTCAGCTTGCCGGCCTGGTAGTGGGTGTGCTGATTGCCTGTGGTATGATCCTCCGGAAAAAACGGATACGGTATCTGTGGCTGCCGGGCTTCCTGCTGCTGCTGGCATTCCATGTACGCATGTTTTTTCTCTTCGACGTGCAGGCGGATGCATCCAATTATTTCATCCCCCTGCTGGCACAAGGTATCGGGGTAGGGCTCATTATGGTGCCTACGATTATCTATGCTATAGCCTCCGTGCCGGTTTCAGCAGGGCCTTCCGCTTCGGCTGTCTGCCTGGCTGTACGCTACCTTGGATTTTGCCTGAGCATTGCTTTGATCAACTATTTCGAACTCTTCGGGAAAAGCGGGCATTACAATGCTTTCCGGGATCGCCTGACCCGTGTTGATCCGATGCTGCGGCAGTACCTTTACCAACAATCCGGGCAACTGGCAGCGAGAAGCCTTTCCCGGGTGCAGTCGGGCAAAGGTTCTTATAAATTACTGGTCAACAGTGTAAACGGGCAGGGCCAGCTTCGTTTTGCTATGGACTATTATGAATTGATGTCCTGGCTGATCGTGGCGGCATTGCTGCTGATCGCTTTGTTCCCACAGCTGAACAGGACCGCCGCTTACCTGAGGTCCAGGCGGCTTTCCCCGGCATAATCGTATTACTGACACAAAAACACATGGCTTATGAAACCAACAATCAGGATCAAAAGGGCTTATGAAAAACCACTCCGGAAGGATGGATACAGGGTGCTTGTAGACCGGCTCTGGCCCAGGGGCCTGGCGAAAGAAGCAGCAGCGCTGGATGAATGGGCAAAGGAACTTGCCCCCTCCGTGCAGCTCAGGAAATGGTACGGGCACGATCCTTACCTGTGGACGGAATTTCAGAAGCAGTACCGGTATGAATTAAAACGGAATAAGGCTGTGGAGGCCTTTATGGAAGCCCATGAGGATAAAAAGGTAATAACCCTGGTCTATGGCGCCAAAGACACAGAGCATACCCATGCCCTGGTGCTGCAACAATACCTGGAAGAGCAATAGGCCGCTTACTGAAGCCGCGGCCCTATTCGTCACACCGGTTTATGCCAGGAGTGCTACACCCTGCACACACGGCCCCCGGGACATAGCCTGTCCTGGCGGGGCCTGTCACGGGCGCCGGCATGGCGGACTTTGGTCTGTGCAGCGCCGGGGCAGCTGCGGCACTTGCAGGTAAGAATCTAAAGGGGTACTGAAATAACATGCTTACTTACCGTATTGTGCCTCCGCACACTACGGCACTACCAACAACATCCTCAACACAAAGCTGTATGCATCGCATAAGAACGATACTGTATTTACTGCCGGTCCTTTTGTCCGGCAGCTGCACCAGGCAGCATAAAATATTTACGCTGAAAACGATCCGGCTCAATGACTACCGGCAAGCGAAACGCCCGGCACAAAAATTACACCTGGAAGTTGTCGAGGGCAATACGCTGCTGGCACATACTGCCCCCTACCCCAGCGAGCTGACACTGCCCGTATCTTTTAAAGCGGAGCCGGCTGCGCGCCTCTCCCTGTACAGCAAGACCTATTCCATCCAGCTGCACGGCGACTCCTCGGGCCTCATCGGCAGCTGCAATGTCACTATGGAGGAATACAAGATCATCTTCCCGATCGATATGGAGGTCAGGAATGACAGCCTTAGCGTGTCTATTCTGGGAAGCTGGCAATAGGATCTGGCTCTAGCCGATGCCAGCCGGGAAGCGGGAACCTGCTGTGTCGCCACAGCATTAATATTTATACAATAAATTTCACAAATGAAGGTGCCGCCCTGCAAAAAAAATGTACTTTGAACCTGTATCCCTACGGTCAACTGATACATTATGGTGCAAACAGGGCGAATTTCATACTGTGGTCAACAGATCCACTATGAGCTGATCAATACAGGTGCTTTTCAATCTGCACCTATCCTGCTGCTGGGTGGGGTGCTGCAGGACAGGCGCTCCTGGGAGCGCTACATACAGGACATCAGTCCTGAACACGCCCTGCTGAATGTTGACTAGCCCGGAATGGGCGATGGAGGAATACTGGATGCCTCATTTGGTTTTGACTTCCTGGCCGACTGTATCTACCGCCTGTTGCAGCAGTTGGGTATACCCCGCATTCATATTTTCGCGACCAGTTATTCTTCCATTATCGCTTATGAATTCTCCGCAAAATATACTTCTTGTGTCTGCCAACTGGTCATTTCCTCCTCGATGGCTTCTTTACCTGACCCGCAGAAAGCGGTAATGCAATCCTGCATACAGGCACTTGAAAACAAAGACCCGGACCTGTTCTTCAAGACCTTTGTGCAGGGCGTCTGTCACCCGGTTGAGACGATCAGGAACTATGCTTTATCCCGGAAAGTAATGCAGCGCCTGGTATCTGCTCTGAGCCCCCGGGAAACGGCCCAGTTTATAGAAAACACCCGGAGGGTCATGCTCTATCGCCCCCCGGAAAGCAGTGCCGCAAAAATTGACT
>JAEUVW010000131.1 GCA_016786525.1 Chitinophagaceae bacterium | reverse complement strand
TCAGCCTTGCAGACATTACCGTCAGCGGGGCAGACAGCATCCGCAGGGTGAAGATCCTGGCGCACAAAACAGGGTACAGCGATATCAAACTCACCGTGTCGGATGGTACCGATTCTTCTGTTTACGTCTTGAAATTCGCTGCTTCTGAAGATACCCTGATGGCTGCAAAATCAGTTTGGCATACCGGTATCTCGGATGCGTCGGCAGCTATAGCGATCGATGCCGATTATTATATTGCCGGAGACGATGAACTGAACCTGCTGAATGTGTATTCCCGCAAGCACTCCGGTATGCCGCTTGTCTCTTATGAATACACTGCAGGGCTCAGCCTGCCCAACCCTTCCAAGCCGGAAGTGGACCTGGAAGCGGGCGCTATGAGCTATAAAAATAAAGGACGCATGTACTGGCTGGGATCGATGAGCAACGGTAAAGCTCCGTTTGACGCCAAGCCGAACCGCGACAGGATCTTTGCGACAAAAGTATCCGGTACTGCTGCCGCTACAAGCTTTACCACGGTAGGGTATGCCGCTTTGAAAACAAGCCTGCTGGCCTGGGGCGATGCCAATGGCTATAATTTTACAGCCAGTGCTGCCGCGGGGGTAGATTCGAAACTGCCCGGCGGGTTTGCCGCAGAAGGCATGGTGTTCGGACCGGACAGCACGACTTTGTACCTTGCTTTACGCGCGCCCCTGGTGCCGGTAACAGCCCGTAAATATGCTTTGATCGTACCGGTCAAAAATTTCGAAACCTGGTTCAACGACGGAAGCCCTTCCGGCGCACCGGTCTATGGCGCTCCGATAGAACTGAACCTGGGCGGCCGCGGCGTGCGCGATATCACGCGTATGTCAGACGGAACGTATATCATCGTAGCAGGTAATGTCGGCGGTTCCCCGCTGGCGGGTGCGCTCTACAAATGGACCGGTAAAGCAACAGATACGGCGATCGCGGTACCAGCTGCCAATGCTGAAAAGCTGAACCTCGAAGGGGTGATGGAGATCACCGCCGGGTCAGCGGGAAGCCTGCAACTGATCACCGATAATGGCGACGATGAGCTGTATCGCGATGGTGCACCGATGAAAGACTTTGGCGCCCTGATCCTGCGCAAGTTCCGGTCTGTGGTATTTGAAAGCCTGGACCTTTCGATTGCTCCTCCGCCTGCAGGGATAGCGGGTACAGGCATTGATCCGCTCCTGCGTGTCTTTCCGAATCCTGCACAGGGTACCGCACACCTTGAATTTTATACGCCGGGAGCAGAGGCCTACCGCCTTACCCTTACCGATCTGCAGGGCAGGATCGTATGGGAACAATCCGGCACCTCCGAGGCCGGCACCAATAGTGTGCGTATGAAGACGAATGCCGCTCAGGGCGTGTATATCCTGAAGCTGAACCGCGCGGCTGCCCGCAGCGCGATGAAACTGGTGATCGAATAATCTTTTTCGTGAACAGGAACGCCGCACCGCTTTAGCGGTGCGGCGTTTTTTTGATGTCTGTAAGGAGGCAGACCGGTAGTGCAAAATGATGTGTGCAGGACAGAGCAGCCTGAGGACCTGTAAGGTGTCAACAAGCTTACAGGTCTTGTTTACAATTACACCATACAGACATGTTCCCTGCTTCATCTTATGGTAATACAGCGCGGATAGTTTTGCCCAAAACAAAAACTGTATGAAACGAAAATTGTTACTCTTTAAACTGCTGCTGGGCACAGCTCTGGCCGCCTCGGCACAGACCAATCCTACAGCGCAGTCCCTGCCCTACACGCAGGATTTCAGTACGCTCAGCCACAGCAGCACTACTTATCCCGCAGGCTGGCAGGGCTGGACCGTCGCTACCGCAGCCGGGGCTTCCTTCAATACGGCCGCACCCATAGCAGACCGTTCGCTGGTGGCCAGTTCTTCCGCCGGTATCAATAGCGGCAACGTGCACAACTACAACGGCAAGATCGGTTTCCTGAATACCAGCGGCCTGGACCTGAGCCTGGTACTGGCGGTCAACACCACAGATAAAAAAGACATCCAGCTGGATTACGATATCATGACGCTGCGGAACCCTTATGATTCGGCTTCCAATACCCGCATCAATGAAGTAACGGTGCAATACCGGGTGGGCACCAGCGGCACCTTTACCAACATCAGCGGGCCGGAATATGAAAACAATAAAGTAACGCAGACAGGGT
>JAEUVW010000067.1 GCA_016786525.1 Chitinophagaceae bacterium | reverse complement strand
CTGCGGCAGCTTTCTGTATGCTACAGACTAAATTATCTTCTCCGGCTGCGCCCTCCCAATCCCAGAGCTCCCAACAAAGAGCGGGTAATGATGCTGGCAGCGGTACGCCCGGCCTGGCGCACGGCGGAGTTATCCATCATCTTTTCGAGAAAGGATTTTTCTTCTTTTTCCCTGGGTGCCTTTTCTGCTTCTTCGGTCTTCTCCGCAGCCTCCTGCAGTTTGCTGTTCAGCATTTCATAAGCGCTTACCGAATCGACTGCCTCGCTGTATTTTTTCACCAACCTTGAACCGCCGACGATAGTGTCTATCTCCACGTCTGTCAGCACATCCATACGGCTGCGGGGTGCACAAAGCATTACGTGTGCCAGTGGTGTGGGGATGCCTTTTTCATTCAGCATGGTGATCAGGGCCTCGCCGATACCCAATTGGGTGATCAGTTCGTCTGTTTTGTAAAATGCCGTCTCCGGATAGTTCTCCGCAGTTTGTTTGATCACTTTGCGATCTGCAGCAGTAAAGGCGCGCAGCGCATGCTGTACTTTCAGACCCAGCTGTCCCAATACCGATGCCGGTACATCCATAGGGTTTTGTGTGCAGAAAAAGATGCCCACGCCTTTGGAGCGGATCAGCTTAATGATGGTCTCTATCTGCTGTAATAAGGCCTCGCTGGCCTCCTGGAAGATCAGGTGCGCTTCGTCGATAAACATGACCAGGCGCGGCTTGTCCAGGTCTCCGGCTTCGGGGCAGGAAGCATACAACTCTGCCAGCATCTGCAGCATGAAGGTCGCAAACAGTTTGGGCCTGTCCTGCAGTTCGGTCACCCGCAGGATGTTGATCATACCGCGGCCATCCTGGGCTATGCGCATCAGGTCGTCCACCTCAAAGCTCTTTTCGCCAAAGAAATCATCGGCCCCCTGCTGTTGCAGTTCAATGACTTTGCGCAATATGGTACCGGTAGAAGTAGTGGCGATCTTCCCATATTCCTTTTCGATTTCCGCTTTACCCTCATCGCTGACATATTGCAGCATTTTGATAAAATCTTTCAGGTCCAGCAGCGGCAATTGATGGTCGTCACAATATTTGAAGATCATCGCTACAAGCCCTGCCTGCGTATCATTCAGCTCCAGGATCTTACTGAGCAGTACCGGGCCGAACTCTGTAACGGTGGCCCTGAGCTGTATCCCCTTTTGTTTGCTGAGGGTCATCAGCTCTACCGGGTAGGCAGCGGGGCTGTAGCTCATGCCGAGCAAAGCGTAGCGTTCTTTGATCTTATCGTTCTCGGCACCGGTAGCCGCAATACCGCTAAGATCCCCTTTGATGTCCAGCAACAGTACCGGTACACTGTTATCGCTCAGCACCTCGCTGATCACCTGCAGGGTTTTGGTTTTACCGGTGCCGGTAGCCCCGGCAATGAGACCGTGCCGGTTCATAGAGCGAAACGGGAGCAGGATATCTGCTCCGGGAACCACCGCTCCGTGGAGCATCGCCACACCAATCTTTGCGGATTCACCTTTGAACGTGTAGCCCTGTTTGATGGCTTCTGAAAATTGAGTTGTGTCTGCCATTTTGAAAAAATATTATAGACAAAAGGTTTTAAAAATGAAGGTAGCCAGACCTTCCTAAAAAGGCAAAAATTTCCATTAAATACGCGATCCCCAGGTGCACGATAATGCCACCATAAATAGATTTTGAACGAAAAGCGATGACCCCCAGCAATAAGCCTCCGAAGAATGAGCTGATGGTTTCTCCCATAGGTTTTCCAAAATGTATGGTGATATAATACACGCACATCGGCAAGATCGCCCTGTGACCGAAGCGGCGTGCAAAAGCCAGGATGATAAAGCCACGGAAAAAGAATTCGGTAAAGAAGAAGTCGGAACCATAAACCAATTCGTAAGCCAGTACATACAGTTTGTAATGGGCATCGCCCGGAACCATGCCGATCTTGGTGTAACGGGGATAAGTATCCAGGAAGTCGGCCTGGGTTCCTGCCCAGCACAACAGCGGCAGCATAATAGCCAACATGATGAAATAAGGATACAGGGAAACGCCTTTTACTTTAAAGCCATAAAAATTCTGCTTGCCCCGGTCTGCAACAAACCAATAGATAAAACAGGGAATGATCAGCGTGAAAAACCCGGCCAGGTTGTAGCCGGCCTTATTGTAAAATATGTAGGTATCGGGGTGCACTTTCCCAAACATGATGCTGCCGAAATCGATATCAGAACCACGCACGGCAAACAGGAATATCGCCAGGAAACTCAACAGCCACCAACTCGCCGACTTCAGGAAGGACAAGTCTCTTTCAGCAAAGCCCTGCAGCAGGAACGCCCCACAAAAAGCTATGGTGTACAGTTCACAGTAGCGTATGATCTGCAGGGTGGTATCGGGAACATGCTCAATCTGATTCTCATAAAAATGGTCATGATAAGCCACTATGATCATACCCGCACCCAGCAGTGCGCAGAGTACAAAGCTGAGCCAGTTGAAATGTTCCCGGTAATAGTCGCGGAGAATGGAGAGTATCTTTTTCAAAAGGAAGTTTTAAAACGGTATGGTCTGATTTATCCCCAGAACGCCAATATCTGTTCGGTATGGATCTTGCTTTTTACTTTGTCTATGATGTGGGCGATTTTGCCTTTTTCATCAATCAGGAAACTCACCCGGTGGGTACCAATGATGGTCCGGCCCATGAATTGCTTTTCACCCCATACCCCATAGGCCTCCACGATCTTTCGCTCAGGATCGGCTACCAGCGTAAACGGCAAATTGTATTTTGTCTCAAATTTCTTGTGCTTCTTTTCGTCATCTACGCTGATGCCGATCACCGTTATATCTTTTGCTTTCAGTTGTGCAAAGTTATCCCGCAGATTGCAGGCCTGAACGGTACAGGTTGGCGTGTCGTCTTTCGGGTAAAAGTACAGTACGACTTTCCTGCCTTTAAAATCCTTAAGGGATACCGTATTGCCATTCTGGTCCTTCGCCGTAAAAGCAGGTGCCTTGTCACCGGGTTTCAATATCATATTTGCAAATTAGTGTGCAAGATAATACGAATGCGCACAATGGATTTAAGGTTACATTTGTACCTTCAGAAAAAAGTACAGTAACGAATGAGAATTGTTCCCGGCGAAGTCAAAACAGCAGACCTTCATGCTTACCTTTTAGGATCCGTAGCACCCAGACCCATCTGTTTTGCCAGTACGATAGATAAAGACGGTAATCCCAACCTGTCCCCTTTCAGTTTTTTCAATGTATTTGGCAGCAAACCCCCTATCCTGATCTTCTCACCGGCGCGCAGGGTACGCGACAATACGATCAAGCACACACTGGAAAACGTGTATGAAACGATGGAAGTGGTGATCAATATGGTGAACTATGACATCGTACAACAAGCCTCCCTATCCAGCTGCGAATATCCCAAAGGCGTGAATGAATTTGCAAAAGCGGGATTCACACCCGTGGCCTCCGATATGGTAAAACCTTTCCGCGTCAAAGAGTCGCCGGTAAGCCTGGAATGCAAGGTGCTGCAGGTCATCGAGACCGGAAAAGAGGGCGGAGCCGGAAACCTGGTGATGTGCGAGGTCTTATGCATGCACATCAATGACGAGGTGCTGGATGCAAACGGCAAAATAGACCCGCACAAAATAGACCTGGTCGCCCGTATGGGTGCAGACTACTATTGCCGGGCCTCCGGCAGTGCCGTCTTTGAAGTGGCCAAACCCAACCTGAAACTCGGTGTGGGCATCGATGCCCTGCCGGACAATGTAAAACACAGCAAAATCCTCACAGGCAATGACCTGGGCATCCTGGGCAATTGCACGGAAATACCGGTCACCACAGAAATCACCAACGATGGCAGGCTGGAGCAGATCCTCAGCGATTTTGCTGACCGCGGCCAAAGAGAAGAAGCCTTGCAGCATTATGCCAAAGACCTCCTGGACGAGGGCGATATTGAAAAAGCCTGGCAGGTACTGCTGATGTAATGCTTAATCTACCTATAGATTTGATAAGCCGCTACTTTGCTGTAGTGGCTTTTTTGTTGCTTCAGCTGCAAAGTGACAATCAGGCAATTTGAAAATGAGCCGATTTGAATATTTGAAGATGGGCCGTGCGCGCGCTTCCCCTTAGGTTGGCTGGCAATTAGGCAATTCGACAATCAGGCAATTTGAAAATGGGAGGATTTGAAAATCTGAAGATAAGTCAGACGTGCGCTTCCCCTCCCTGAAGGGGTTAGGGGTGGGCTTAATGAGGCAATCCGTTAATTGGGCAATTAGTCCCTGCAGGCAATAACAGACTGGATTCGAAAATAAACCGATTTGAAAATTCGGAGACGGGTTTATGTGCGCGCTTCCCCGCCCGGGAGGGGAAATCCTCCGATTGGGAAACACAATCCTATAGCAAAAGATGAAGCTAACCTAACAAGATGAAGCTCAATTACACAAGATGAAATCAAATGACGCAAAGTAAATTCCGGCCTCAAAAGCTGAATCGCTAAGATTCTTGCACCTTGAAAAGAATTCACCCTTATGATGGTGCTTCAAACATTGATTTCAATTTGCTGCCACAGTTCCCCATCACCACTGATTGTAATTCTCCCGATCTGCATTGCAGCAAGCTCCTTATCTTTACCATCAGTATGGAAAACCCGAATCTTCGTTCAGACAAAAACGCCAATCCCGGCGACAAGGATTACGAAAACAGTATCCGACCGCAGAGCGTTGAAGATTTTTCCGGCCAGCCTCAGCTGATCACCAACCTTAAAATATTTGTACAGGCGGCCAACCAGCGTGAGGAAGCATTGGATCATATCCTGTTTCACGGCCCCCCGGGCCTGGGTAAGACCACCCTGTCGCGCATTGTGGCTAACGAGCTGGGCGCCAATATCAAAGAAACCAGCGGCCCTGTTATCGAAAAACCCGGAGACCTGGCCGGTTTGCTGATCGCACTTGAACCGCGCGACGTACTGTTTATCGATGAGATCCACCGCCTGAGCACGGTAGTGGAAGAATACCTGTATGCAGCGATGGAAGACTTCAAGCTGGACATTATGATCGATAGCGGTCCTGCTGCCCGTTCGGTACAGATCAATATCAACCCCTTTACCCTTGTAGGAGCTACTACCCGCTCCGGTTTGCTGACCGCGCCTTTGTTATCCCGCTTCGGCATTAAGTTCCGCCTGGATTATTATACAGCCGATGTATTGCAGGGTATTATCCTGCGTTCGGCACATTTATTGAATGTAAAGACCACTTCCGATGCCGCAATGGAAATTGCCCGCAGGAGCCGTGGCACCCCCCGTATTGCCAATGGATTGCTGCGCCGCATGCGCGACTTTGCACAGGTGCTGGGCAAAGGCGTGATCGATATGGGCATTGCCGAACATGGGCTGCGCGCGCTGAACGTGGACGCCAACGGCCTGGATGAAATGGACAACCGTATCCTCAGCACCCTCATCGATAAATTCAAAGGCGGACCTACCGGTATCAACAATATTGCTACAGCTGTGGGAGAAGAAGCCGGAACGATTGAAGAAGTCTATGAACCTTTCCTGATCCAGGAAGGATACATTATCCGCACGCCCAGGGGCAGGGAAGCCACCGAAAAAGCCTATAAGCACCTGAATAAGGGAGGCTGGCGGGGAGAGAGCAATACCCTCTTTTAAAAAAAGATGCGATTTTATTCTAAAACCAGGATATGAGTCATTATATTGGGCGAAACTATTTCAAACAAACTCAATTTTTAATGATGAAAAAAATCCTCATCCTGGCTGTAACCGCCACAAGCCTGATCAGTTCCTGTAAAAAAGACGATAAGAAAGATTCGTCTACCGGAACAGAAGCCAAGATCGCTGACAAGAAATGGAAACTGACCGCTCATTCCTTTACTTATGGCGGCACCACAACAGATGGTTACGCCATGCTGCCTGCCTGCCAGACAGACAATTTCTATGTTTTTGCTGCTGACAAATCAGTAAATTCAGACGAAGGTGCCACCAAATGCAGCAGTTCCGATCCGCAGACTAAGACTGGTGGCACATGGGAGCTGCGCAGCGGCGGTAAAGAACTATTTTTTTCCGGGGCAGAGGCTATGTACGGTATTAAAGAAATAACGCTGAACATTATAGAGTCCACATCTTCTACGCTGAAAGTAAAATATACGACCACCGTCGGCGGGCCTTCCATTGAAAACGTTGCTACGTATACGGCAATGTAGTTTTTAACTGCTATTTCTCAAACGGAAAAAGCCGGTTGTGTGCACACAACCGGCTTTTAATTTTACACTGTTGAACTTTTATCTTGCAGTGGAATCCGCAGCCACACGGGTCAGCTTGTCCTGCTGCATCACATACTCCTTTCCTGTATCCCAATCGTCCTCGTCATCATTGTCGTCATTGTGGTCGTGGATCTGCAGGTTAAATCCATTACCGGTATTGACTGTGATCTCCTGCCAGTCAAAGTCATCGATCTTTTGATCCAGTTCTACTTTCTTACCCTGGGGAATTTCGAATACCAATAACATTTGCTGGTTGTGGAATTTTTCATCCCTGCCGATCACCAGGTATTTGCTAAGCCATACGATGCTGTCCTGCTGAAAGGTTTTGTATTGAATGGCGCGGGCATTTTGCTCGGCAGCTGCATACGTCTTCCCGTTGGCCAGGGCAAAAGTCCTTAAGTGAAAAAGGCTATCCTTTGAAGGCAGCAGGCGGATCCTGACATTGCCGGAATAAATACTGTCCTCCTTCCTGCTCAACCTGGGGAATGCTCCTTTTGTGCGCCAGTCCCGGATCAGGTCGTCATCTTCAAACGGGCTTACTTTAATGTACAGTTTGTTGGTAGCAGAAAGCGAAGCCGTACCCTGATGTTCCACGCGCGCTTTGGAAGAAAAGTTTTTCCCGGCATAGGATACCAGCGCAAACAGGCTGACCCAGCCCAGAATCCAGAGCATACTGAAAATGTAGGGCACATATTTGTTGCGTGTTTTGACACCGCGCAAGGCCCGGATCAGCCACATCAGCAAACCGATCACCGGCACTCCGATAAACAGTATGACCGTGCACCAAAGCAGCATTTGCTCTGTTTGTCCCTCCAGCAGAAAGTTCACCACATTATGTCCGGATATAATAGCCGTGACGAGGCCTCCCAGGCCGATCAGCAGGCTCAGCACGATAATACCCAATAGCGTAAACACAAACACCTTCGCCAGCGTACCGACAGCCTGTACAAAACCCGAGCCTGAACGTCGTGCCACCGGTGAAGTTTGTGCAGAAAACTGCTGCACCGAAGAAGTGAGCTCCTGCTGCATCATTTTCGCTTTCTCTGTCGCGCGTTTACCCATTTCTTTGCCCCAGTCTCCCGCCTTTCCTTTAAACTGCTGCATCTCGGAGTGTACCACATGCTTGATCGAATGCAGGTCAACTTTCTGTCCGCGCATCTGCAGCTTCTCTGCCGCAGTATGAGCGGCGGGCAATACGGCCCAGAGCACGAAGTAAGTCACGAACAAAGTGCCACCAAAGCCGCTGAACACAAAATCGGGCAATACATCGCTATCAAACCAGGAATTATTAAACACGCTGGAGAAGCCGCCTAAGATA
>JAEUVW010000065.1 GCA_016786525.1 Chitinophagaceae bacterium | reverse complement strand
GATCTTATGCGCGGGGATATCGTATTCCGCCGTCAGGATATCGGATGAGGTCTGCGTCATCACGATCAGGGCGTCGGCTGCCGCTGCAAGCTCAGCTACCTTCAGCCTGAGCCCGGTATCGGGGTTGGGCAATACCGTGTGGAACACCAGGCCCACGGGTTTGTTCAGCGCAGTGAGCATATCCAGGAAAGCCGCTTCATTGGCGGCAAACAGTCCAAACTCGTGCTGGATCAGCACCATGCTGGTATCCCGGTCTTTATTGATATCCCTGGCCAGCCGCGCGAAGGAGCTGCTGTCGTCTGTGTCCAGTATGTACTTGATCTGCCCGGGGTAAATATGCTTCTCATGCCGGTTTTCCAGCGCACAGATGCTGAGGGTGAAGGAGTCGCGGAACTTATTGTTCAGGGCACGGATCAGGTCCTGGGAGTAGGTGGCAATACCACATTCGCGGGGCGGATAGGTAGAGAGCACCAGGATGCCCGGCCGCTTCTCCGGAGAGATAAAGCGGCTGATGGTTTCCTGCCTGTACTGCATCGGCCATGCGGGGTTAAATCCTGCAGGGGTGATGGATTTGCCTGAATAAGTTCCGTTTTTCATATTATCTTCTTGTTTAATAGTAGTTCGTCTAATAATGCCTGCAGGGGTACAGAGGCTACCGCTATCTGTTCGTCGGCGGCGCCGTAGTATATATACAGGCGATCGTCCCTGATGGCTGTACCGGTCGGGAAGCACACATTGTTGACCTCGCCCTCCAGTTCCCAGGGTTCTTGCGGGAAGAAGAGGGGGTAGGGGAGGCGGGCAATTTCCAGCTGTGGGTCTTCAAGGTCCAGCAGGGCTGCGCAGGCGGAGTAAATGTAGCCTTTCGGCGTATCCTCCACGCCATGATAGATCAGCAGCCAGCCGGCGGGCGTCTCTACCGGCGGAGCGCCCCCGCCCAGGTAGGCCGACTCGTGCGCATACCGCGATTTCATCACGATGTGGTCGTTCAGGTCCTGGAAATAGCCCTCCCAGAACCCGGGCGTCAGTTCATCCAGCGAGTAGACGCAGGTCAGCTGCATGTCCGGTTTGATGCGGTGCAGGAAGTATAGCTTGCCGCCTATGCGCCGGGGGAAAAAGATCAGGTTCTTGTCCCAGAGCAGTACAGCATCACCGTCCCTTTCGCGGGTCACGATGTGCTCATTGTACTTGATGTACTTCGTGTCGATGATCGCTTTGCGCTCCACCAGGCTCCTGAAATGTTCAAAAGTGGTCTGGGGGGTAATGATGCCTTTCTTTTCAAAGTGCAGCAGGTCTTCAGATACGGCCAGGGCCCCATGTGCGTTCACACCGTCGTAGGCCGTATAAGTGAGGTAGTACAGGTTTTCGATCTTTACGATCCTGGGGTCTTCTATACCGTGTGCCTCGTAGGGAAACTCAGGTACGACCAGCGGCTCCTGCCTGCGTTGCACGATCGTCATCGGGCCATCGAGCAGGCAATACCCGATACTGGAAAAATTGCCTTTGCTTACAGCCCGGTAGAAGATGTGTATGTGCCTGCCTTCGGCTATTATGCCCGGGTTCAGTACGCCTTCGTTTTCGAAGCTGAGCTCAGTCTTTTTCAAAAGAAGGCCTTCTTTCCTGATCTGTATCATTTCTTTTTTGTCCGTATTTTTTGGAGAAAGCCCTGGTTATACACCCTGGTCTTCCTCCAGGTTTTCGTGGTTGTCGCCACCGATGCTGTAGTAATTGTTTTCCTCGTCTTCGCTGCCTATTTTTTCGTTCTCATCGTCCAGTTCGGAACCGGGTACATCGAGTTCGTTGCCCAGTATGTCGCGGCTGCTGTTGTTGCCGGAGGGAGGAGCCGGTATGTTTTTAGAGCGGCCGGGGTCAGCATCTTCCGGGCCGGTATGCCGCTCCTTATGCTCCTTGCTGTATATATCTTCTCCGGCGGGGTAATGCGGGTAGCCGGGTAATTTTTCCTTATCTTTTTGCTTGTCCATATTGGTCAGAAATTAGTTGTTGAGTAAAAGTGCCGCAGTGTCAGTGCGGTGTACTGGTCGTATTGTTGCCATATTTGATCAGCAGGCTTTTCAGCGATTCGTAGTATTCGTTCAGGATCTTGCGGTCTATTTCCGGGTCGCTTTTATCCGTATTGCCGTCGGGCATTTCGCTGATGTACTTCATCAGTTCGGGGTGATGGTTGCGGATCTTCATGGTCAGTTTCATAATGTCGTCGTTCAGTTCGTGTATCGTTTTCATAAAAAATCTGATTTTGCGTGTGAAGAATCTTTCTGCTTCAAAGGTCTGCGCATCCATTTCATGGCCTATTACACAATTCATTCCTATCGTTATATGATTTACAGGTAGACCACTTTGGAGAGATCTTAAGTTTGCGAGCCGTATTTCTTCAGGGCACGGTTTTCCACACCGATGCGCACGTAGAGCATGGCTGCATTCAGCAGGCTGAAGATCAGGGCCGTATAGTAAAGGTCAAAGGCCAGAGGGATCACGAGAATCTCTGCCACCACAATGATATAATTCGGATGTTTGACAAAGCGGTAAGGACCTTTAGCCACCAGCGGGGCCCCGGGCAAGCGGAGTATCCTTGTGTTCCAGAAGCGGCCCAGGGAGTTGATCACCCAGGCTTTGAGCAGCACCAGCAGCAGGTATAGGGCGATGATAGCGGTATGGTAGCTGTGAGGGCCGCTCAGGTAGTACTCTGCCAGTAAAGATACGAAAAAGAAGGCATGCAGGCAAACCATTACAGGATAGTGAGCGCTGCCGTACTCTACAGCCCCTTCCTGGCGCAGGCGGCGTTCATTGCGGGCGGAGAGATACAATTCCGCCAGGCGCAGCAGGATCACGAAAGAGATAAAGAGTATGAAAACCATTGGCGTTTGTGTTTATGGATGCATATCCAGCAATACCATCTCGCTGGAGAAACCCGGCCCCATAGCCAGCATCAGCCCATAGCCTTTGCTGCAGCCCTGCTGCAGGAAGCGCTGCAGCACATACAGCACCGTAGGTGCAGACATGTTTCCATAATCACGAATTACAGCCTGTGTGTGAGTAAGGAATTGCGGGTCGCGGACTTGCAGTGCATCGCGGTAAGCATCCAGCACCTTTGTGCCCCCGGGGTGAAAAATAAAGTTGCGGATGTCGGCCAGCGAGAGGCCCTGCTGCTGCAGGAAGCGGCCTGTGTCTGCGCCGATATGCTGCCGCACCAGGCCAGGTATATCCTGCGAAAAGAGCACCTTGAAGCCATCGTTGCGAAACTGCCAGCCCATCACCTCCGGTGTATCGTAGTACAGCGTGCTTTGCGCCGCACGGTAGCGCACCTGGCCTGTACCATGGGCATCGCCCTTCAGCAGGCAGGCCGCTATACCGTCTGCAAACAGGCTGGCACCGATCAGGTTGCTTTTGCTGAAGTCTGTACGTAAGAAGGTAAGGGAGCACAGCTCTGCAGCCACCAGCAGTACCACTGCTGCCGGGTCTGCCTGAGCCATCATGGCCGCTTTGGCAAAGCCCGATACGCCACCGGCGCAGCCCAGGCCAAATACCGGCGTGCGCCGCACATGCGCACCCAGGCGCATGCGGTTGATGAGGAGTGCATCCATACTGGGCGTGGCCAGCCCCGTGCTGGATACGAAGATGATGTCGGTGACAGCCTCCCGCGCTGTACCTGCCTGTGCCAGGCAGTCTTCTATGGCCTGTACCGCGTACTCCAGAGTGATGGATACATAGTCTTCGTTTTGCTGCTCAAAGCTGCGGGCCTGCCCGTAGTAGTGCAGCGGCTGGCAAAAGTTGCGGCTTTGTATGCCCGTATTGTCAAAAGCCGGCATCAGGCGCTCTATACCCGGGAATGAGGGGGCAAAGAGCTGCTGCGCATAGGCCTTTACAGCGCTTTGGTCAATGCGGTAGGGAAAGTCTATGGTAGATACTGCGGCTAGGTAAGGCATATACCGGCAAAGTTGCTTTGCCTGTGCCCCTTATAGCTTACAGCTTCCGGGTATGAGCTTATATCATTTACGGTTTTGCAGGACTGAGGATGTGCGTACCACATTGACGAATTGCCTCATGCCAAATTGACTAACAGCCCATCTTCAAATTTTCAAATCAACTCATCTTCAAATCCATTGCCAAATTGACGAATTGTCTCATTGCCCAATTACCAAATTATCTCATTGCTTCATTACCGTGATCTCCAGGCGGCCCGCCATACAGGCTACCTGTACCCGGTCGCCGCGCTCAAAGCCCTGCTGCTGCAGCCACTTGCCGCTGAGCAGCAGGCTGGGGAAGATGATGCAGTGTGTCTTGTTGCGCCTGCGGCGCAGGTGGTGTTTGTAGCCCACCTTGAGGGCGCGTGTGGCTGCTGCGGGTGTGTGGAGTGTTGCCATAGCCTTGTTTTTTTTGTGTACCCGGCAAAGCAAGCACCGGTGCCGGGTGTATCCTACATGGTACGCCTGTATGTTACCGGTGGCACTTGTGTAAAAAACATAGTATTTTACAGCCTGTAATTGTTCGGCTCATGACATAAAAAAATTACATTTGCTGCTATGACACACACTGCAACACCACACCGGCGGGTACACGAGGGGAGAAACGTAAAGCGCTTCCGCGAGATGCTGGGCATAAAGCAGGATGCGCTGGCTGCCGGCCTGGGCGACGACTGGAACCAGCAAAAGGTATCGCTGCTGGAGCAAAAAGAAAGTATTGAGCCCGCTTTGCTGGCGCAGTTGTCTACGCTGCTGAAGATACCTGTAGAGGCCATACAGAATTTTGATGAAGAGCAGGCGGTGAATGTGATTGCAAATACGTTTACAAATAGCGATAACGCTATCGGTTTTGTAATCAACAATTACAATCCAATTGAAAAAATTATTCAACTGCACGAAGAGAAGATCGCTTTGTATGAGCGTATGCTGAAGGAGAAGGATGAAATGATGGGGAGGTTGGAGAGGTTGATTGGGAGTAAGTAGAGATTTTATTTAATGTTTTCTTTGATTGTACCTCATAATTACTACCAGAAAAAGAACTAATGATACAAAGCAAGATTAAGAAAATTCTATCTTTTAATGGGATTTCATTAATAGTTGGTATTCTTGGCGGCTTATCGTGTTTTTTTTCGCTTTTGATAACGAAATGGGATGCAACAATAAGTTTGAAATGGTTTGTTTTTACCATTTATATCTCTTTTGTAATTATTCTATTTATGATTAAGCTAGTTGCGGACATGAATGAAGAATTAAAAATCGTTCACCCAAACACCTCTTGTGCCCTTCGTTATATTCCTGAAAGTAAAACACTAT
>JAEUVW010000052.1 GCA_016786525.1 Chitinophagaceae bacterium | reverse complement strand
TCCTTTGTAGTCGGAGCCGCAGCGCTTTTCGATATACCCTTTTTCAAACAGGCAACAGTTCTTGCCTATGACGACCTCCCGTGTATGCACTTTGCGTAGCAGGGAATAATCGACCTGGTTGTTTACTTTGATCAGCCAGGAGCGAAAGCCGATATTATCGTTGGCATACAGGGATTTCTTTTCCTGGTAGCTGCCTTCCCACCAGCTTTTTGCAGATAGTCCTGTATTCGCTGCTGTTTCTACTGCCCCAGCCAGTTGCGGTTCGGGAAACAAATGCAGGCGTTTCTGCACCAGGGGCAACAGCAAGATAGCGATGAGCAGCAGGTACAGGAGGTTCCGGGTCAATCCTTTTATCATGGCTTAAAATCTGAAATAAATAAAAGGGTTAAAAGTGGAGGTGGTGATGTGTCCTGCGAGCAATACAAACAAGGATGCCATCAACAGGAACATGCAAAAATGCCCGGCGGTGCTGAAGCTGCGATCGTAGAACCGAGCCTGTACCTGTTTTCCCCAGTTGCTTAAACCAAAGAAAGAGCTGAAGGCTGCCAGCGCAAAGATCACCCAAAACTCCCGGCCGGCATACCAGAGATGCTGATCCTCTGCATAGCCGCCAAACATACGCCTCATATAAGCAAGCGCCGGCCGCAGGTGCTCGAGTTTAAACAGTACCCAGCCTACGGTGACCACGAAAAAAGTATAGACTACAGATAGTTTGCCGATCCTTTTCAATGCCTCAGAAAGGAACAGGCGTTCCAGCACCAGGAACAGGCCGTGATAGGCTCCCCAGAAAATAAAGCCCCAGGCTGCCCCATGCCAGAGCCCGGAGGCCAGGAACACGATAAACAGGTTAAGATATAACCTGCCGGACTTCACCCTGTTGCCGCCTAAGGGAATGTACAGGTAGTTTTTCATCCAGTTGCCCAGGGTAATGTGCCAACGCCGCCAGAAGTCGGTGACAGATGTAGCGGTGTAAGGATTGTTGAAATTTTCGGGGAAACGGAAGCCCATGATCAGCGCCAGGCCGATAGCCATATCCGAATAGCCTGAAAAATCGAAATAGATCTCGAAGGTATAGGCCAAAGCCCCCATCCAGGCAGTGAAGGTGCCGACTTCCTGTACGGGTAAGGCAAAGATCGTATCGGCAAAGGCGCCGATCGTATTGGCCAGCAATACCTTTTTGGCCAGGCCGATGAAAAAGCGGTACAAACCCCGGAGCCTGTTTTCTGCATTTTCGTTCAGGTGATGGGTGGTGACCTGGTCGGCAAACTCGTGAAACCGTATGATCGGCCCGGCGATGAGTTTGGGAAACAGGATAATGTACAGCAGGTAATCACTGAATTTCTGCACCGGTTTGTGCACGCGCCGGTACACGTCCACTACATAGGTGATGGTTTCGAATGTATAAAAAGAAATACCGATCGGTAATACCACGCTTAACCATTTTATACCAGAGACATGGAATAGGGCCAGCACGGCGTTGAGCTGGTCAATAAAAAAATTACAATATTTAAAGTAAAACAACAATCCTACATTGACCAAAAGGGAAAGGCAAAGCAATCCTTTTCTGCTCCTTTCGTTTTCTGATCGGTCTAAAGCCCTGACGACAAGGAAATCGAAAAAGGTAGTGCCCAGGATCACAAAGACAAATCGTGGCGCTGCCCAGGCATAAAACAGCAGACTGGCAGCAATAATGCAATAATTCTTCAGCCGGGCAGGGCAAAGAAAATAGGCCAGCAGGAATACCGGCAGAAAATAACAGAGAAATATAATGCTGCTGAAGACCATTTAACGGTATAAAGCCGAATCTATCGGGTTCGGGAACAAAGGGTAATGTTAGCCAAGCCTGTATCCCCGGATGAAAAAAGAAGTGTGTTCTTCAAAGAAAAACACACTCCATTCCTGTTTTTTGGATTTGTTTTATTTCCCTGCATTCAGACCTGCATTTTCCAGGTAGGGTTCTATTTTCATTTCATGGCCAATCATATCCACAAAGGCTTTGTTCAGGTCTACGCTATTGCCTACCGATAAGATGTACCTACGGAAGCGCTCGCAGTTTTCCCTGTTCATGCCACCATGTGCTTTGAGCCAGTCGTATACATTATAGTCGAGTGTCTTGCTCCAGGTATAGGCATAATACCCGGCACTGTATCCCCCACCCCAGATATGGGCGAAGTATGGGGTATGGTAGCGTGTCGGTACTTCTTTGACCAGCAAGCCGTACTTTTTGAGCGCCTCCTCTTCAAATACCAGGGCCGGTTTGAAGTCGCTTTCCTGCTCTACGGTATGCCAGGCCATATCGAGCGTGGCAGCGGCCAGCAGCTCAGTTACACTATAGCCGGTATTGAATGTTGCTGCCTTCTGTATCTTTTCGATCAGGGCCTGGGGAATCACTTCTTTTGTTTTGTAATGGACTGCGTAATTTTTCAGCACTTCGGGATCAAGGGCGGCATGCTCGTTGATCTGGGAAGGAAATTCGACGTAGTCGCGTGGCACGCTGGTGCCGGAAAGGGTTACATAGTTCTGGTTGGCAAACAGGCCGTGCAGGGTATGGCCAAACTCATGGAACATGGTGGTCACGTCATCAAAACTGATCAGCGAAGGGTTGTCTCCTACCGGCTTTGCGAAATTAAAGACGTTCACAATCACTGGTTTTTGTTTCAGGTAGTGCGATTGGTTGACAAAGTTATTCATCCAGGCGCCGCCGTTCTTGTTGTCGCGGGTATAGAAGTCGAGATAGTAAATGGCCATACTGCTGCCATCTTTGTCAAATACTTCGTAGGCGACCACGTCCGGATGGTATACCGGCAGGTCTTTACGCACTTTGAAGGTAATGCCGTACATGCGTTCAGCGGCAAAAAACACACCTTTTTCCAGCACGGTTGTCACTTCAAAATAAGGCTTTACAATGCTCTCGTCCAGGTCATATTTTGCTTTACGTACCTGCTCGGCATAGAAGTCCCAATCCCAGGGTTCCAGTTTAAAGCCACCGCCTTGTGCATCGATGATCTTTTGGATCTCTGCGGCTTCGGATTTTGCTTTGGCTACGGCAGGCGCAGCTATGGAAGCCAGCAGTTTCATCGCCGGCTCTGGTGTTTTGGCCATCTGGTCCTGCAGTTTCCATTCGGCAAAGCTTTTCTTGCCCATCAGCTTTGCTTTTGCCAAACGAAGTTTTGCCAGTTTTTCCAATATAGCCCTTGTGTCTCCTTCGTCTCCTTTCT
>JAEUVW010000047.1 GCA_016786525.1 Chitinophagaceae bacterium | reverse complement strand
TTCCCGCTGTTATACGTTTGACGGGTGATGATGTTTTGCACAGTCTTCCATTTCCCTTTGCTGATAGCACGGCACAGGCGGCAGTTTTCCGGGCAAAAGGCTGTAGGGGGCAGCTTCCTGTCCACAGGTTTTCCGTCTGTGATGACAATCGTTGCATAGTTGCTGCAGAGGCCCTCTTCCGGCAGTGTAAGTTTGTTGGTATCCTGTACCTGGTTTTTTGCAAAAGCTGACCTTTTGTTGAACACGTAAGTGGACAAGGTATCTGGCCAAGGATCGTACCAGGCCAGTATGGCATACCTGCCGGGACCCAGTCCGCGCAAAAGGTGCTGTGCTTCGATGTGCCGGCCATATTGTATGGTATCGTTGACAAACAGCGGGATCGTGGTCGTCCGGCCCGGCTGCAGGTATTTGAACAGATTGCCGGATGAGGGTTGCCGGATGCCGGACATTGCTATTTCGCGGCTTTCCCGCACAATTTCCCGGTAAATATCACCTTCGATTGTAAAGACAGATAGGTAGACCAGTTTGGTGCCTGTTTGTGTATTTCCGGGCAACAGTATGGAATGCGGCCTTGTGCTGCCGTTTGTAAAACTGAGCCGGAACACCAGGGGCTCCTGCATCCTGAAGCTGTCCTGGTCCGCAGTAAGGGTCATGCGGAGAAAAAAGGGCTGCAGGTACCCATAAGACCTGCTGCACAGCAATAAGGAAAGCAATAGGAGTGTACCATACCTGTTCATTGTTTTCATAACGCGATATTCGTCTTAAAAGTTCTTACCAAAGCATATTCTTTTCATCATTTTTACCAATGTTTTCAACATTTACAGATTAACAATATTTTGGTGCTGCCGGTAAGCTGTTCTTTTTAATTTGCTGCTGTATCAAAAAACCAATGTTTATGAAAAAGCTAGCAATTTTAGGAATTTCGGCTATCGCATTCACCGCTTGTAATGATAATTCGGCCGAGCTGGCAAGGCTTCAGCAACAGAGGAGTATGGATTCGATCAGGTTTGTCATGCAGGAGCAGCAGGCTGAGGCTGCGCGCCAACGGTCTATAGATTCCCTGAATGCCATCGCAGCAGAGGAAAAAGCAGCGTCGGCACAAAGAGAAGCCAGTGCGGCAAGGAGTGCACGCAGGTCGTCTGGTGCAAACTATTCTTCGACGACGTACACCGGTAATGCGGCCAGCGCTGCACCGGCCGCACCGCAAAGAAAAGGTTGGAGCGGGGCTGCTAAAGGCGCTGCGATCGGCGCCGGTGTCGGCGCGGTATCGGGTGCCCTGATTGACGATCGCAAAGGCCGTGGCGCCATTATCGGCGGCCTGGCAGGAGCCGGTATCGGAGCGGGTACCGGTGCCATTGTAGACGACGCGAAAAAGAAGAAAGGAAAATAGGAGAGCCTTGCTCTCCCTATTTTGTATCTTGCAGTATGATCAGGAACCTGCAGGAAACAATATTGCATAAAGGATGGAAAAGCCTTAAGTCTGTCTGTTTTGATATACTTAAAAAGTCCGGCAACTGGCAAACAGAAACCCGGCAGGTATATGATACGGGCGATGCGGCTGCCATCCTTTTGTATGACCGGGTCAGGCGTACGCTGATCCTGACCCGGCAGTTCCGCATCAATACATACATGAACGGAAACGCAACAGGTACGCTGCTGGAAGTTTGTGCCGGCAAACTGGACGGTGAACGACCGGAAGATTGCATCATCAGGGAAGTGAGAGAAGAGACGGGGTACAGTATCGGGGAGGTGCAAAAGCTGTTTGAGGCTTATATCGGGCCCGGGGCCATTACAGAGATCATTCATTTTTTCCTGGGACAATACGATGAAACGATGAAGACCGGCGATGGCGGCGGCCTGGAAGAAGAAGGCGAGGAGATAGAAGTGATCGAAATGCACTTTGATGAGGCCTGGGCAATGCTGCTGCGCAACGAGATCAGGGATACAAAGACAATTGCCTTACTGCAATACGCCAAGCTGAACGAAGCTGTTTTATTTGATTAATGGTACACCCTTGAACAATCGTTTTTTTATTGCAGGATGCTTCCTGTTGAATACCTACAGCAGCATCAGCCTGCTGTGTCTCCTGTTGGCTTTATATATGGGCGATACAGTATTTACCTATATTCCGGTGCACTTCTTTTTAAGCTTGCTGATGATTGTTTTTTCCCTGTTCTGGAGAAAATCATATTTCAAGCATCAGCTGTATGAGTCTGGAAGCGCGGCTGTGCTTTATGCCTGGACCATGCGGGTGCTGGTTGTTACATTTGTCCTGTACGCCTTGCTGTACCTGGTTTTTGTTGCCTTTTTGTTGCTGGTACCCGGACTGCCGGATTATTGAGCTTATTATGATGCAGTCCGTATGGCCAGCCCCTCTTTATCCAGGCAGCTGAGTATGGTTGCATCCATCCCGGCCTCTCAAATGCATCGTAGGCGGATCTGCCCTTCAAAACCGACTGCCGTGCTGCCTGTTGCAGATGGGAGCGTTCGAAAATAGCTAATATGGTGGTATACGCCCCTACAGTCGCTATCAGCATCGTAACACATTCAATAAAGAGTTGCAGTCCCTGCAGGGGTACATTGATATAGATCAATCCTGCCACCAGCAGGGCAAACAGGATCAGGGCTTTAAATGAGTGATCGTTTTCATCGATCCACACAAATGGGATAAAAAAGCTGATGAGCGGTATACCTAAAATGAAAAACCTGGTGGTCCAGTACTGGTGTATGTAGCACAGCAGGTCGCTTAGTGCTGCAAATTTATGTTCTTTCAGTTTGTGCCAGAGCAATACGCTATGCCCGCTGTTGGCCGTGTCGGGTAGTTTTTGGTCTTCGCTGAATTTTACAAGATAAACTGGTTTATATGCCAGTACAGCGCCTTGTACCTCGGTGTTGACATAAGAAGGGTGTTGCGGGTCGGGCACTACTACCATGGCATGTGAGCTCCGTATATTTTCCTGGATACGGAAATTCACTTCATCATGATGCAGGGCTTTGGTATAGGTAAAAAACAGGGTTCTGAATCCTCTCTGCTCCAGGCTGCTTTTTATCTCTTTGGCCATTGCGGTGGTATCGACTGCGGCGTCGCTTGCTGAATTCTTATAGGAAATAAAAACACGTGGTTTTCGCCATTTGCTGGTGAACAGGAAATACAGCAAAGCAAAAGCCTCAAAAAACAGCAGGAAAACGAAGCAATACAATATGAAAAATATGGCAAGCAGCAACATGACGGCTTTCAGACGTTGCCAGTAATTCGTGCCAGAGCTGATGCTTAAACTTTCCAGGTCGGTACTGTCGCCAAAAAAATAATGTGTTATATCCGCGGAATAACCCGATACACTAAGATAGAAAAAAGTACCCAGTGCCAGTGTGAGCCCCAAAAGGGCAGCTGCTATTTTATGTCCGATCCGCATGGCGTAAATTACATAAGATTTTAAAATCAAATATAATATTATTTGCCAGTATTATGCACACTGTTCTTTTGGGAGCAGCAAGGGCCCTCAGCGGTGACATTTAAAATAATCGAAGGGCTCTTTACAATCCAGGCAGCGGTATAAGGCCTTGCAGGATGTAGACCCAAACTGGCTGATCAGCTCCGTGTTCATGGAGTTGCATTGCGGGCACTGGATCTTGTGGTCTTCAGCAAAAAGTTCATCGACGATAGCATTGGATAAAGGCGGGGCAATGCCATATGCTTTCAGCTTTCTTTTCCCCTCTTCACTCATCCAGTCGGTTGTCCAGGCCGGACTCAGCTGCGAGACGATACTAATATCTTTGATACCGGCTTCCAATAAGGCTATCCGTATATTCATCGAGATCATGTCCATCGCCGGGCAGCCCGAATAAGTAGGTGTAATGGTAATGGTCACGGCGGACTGGTCCCCGGTAGGGGACAGCGATACGGCCCGAACCACGCCCAGATCCAGGATGCTGAGCACCGGCACTTCAGGATCTGGTACGGATGCCAGCAGGGTCCAGATATCCGCTTCGGTTTTTACCATTGCTGACCAGGATATTGCCTTTGCAGGTATTGCATTTCGGCCAGTATATAGCCCAGGTGTTCGCTGTGCACACCGGTTTTGCCGCCTTGTTGCATCCAAACAGTCAGAGCAGGAATATCCAGCGTCGCTTCTTCCAGTACTGCCGATACTTTTTTGAACCATTCCTCCCTAAGGGCCGTAAGGTCGGGGATCAGGCCTGCGAAGCTCAGCGCTTTTTCATCGGCAGAGGGCAGGAACATCTCTCCTGTGTAAGTCCATATTTCATTCAGCGCCTGTTGCATCCGCTGGTGGCTCTCTTCTGTGCCATCTCCGAGGCGGATCACCCATTCTGCGCTCCACTTGTAGTGATAGGTAGCTTCTTTCAGCGATTTTTCGGCAATGGCGGCCAGCTGGCTGTCGCTGCTTTGCTGTAGTGCACGGAGCAACAGCAATTGGTATGCTTCGTATAAGAACTGGCGGAGCACGGTGTAGCCAAAGTCGCCGTTGGGTTGCTCGCTCAATAAGAGGTTTTTAAATTGCCTCTCGTTGCGCAGGAAGGCAAGCGCGTCTTCTGTTTTCCCTTCACCAATAAGGGTAGCGGCATATTGGTACAGGCTCCTGGTCTGGCCCAGGAGGTCCAGCCCTATATTAGACAGGGCAATGTCTTGTTCAAGAATGGGACCGTGGCCGCACCATTCACACAGGCGCTGTGCCAGGATAAGATTCGTATCGGCCAGATGCAGCACATAGTTGCTGAGTGCGGCACGCGTATCGGTTGTGCTGTTCGTCATAAAAAAAATTACATGTGGCCTATTGCCTCAGGGATATCGTAAAAAGTAGGGTGGCGGTACACTTTGTCTTCTGCCGGCTCATAAAACTCTGAGGCTTCATCCGGGTTGGAAGCATGTACATATTTGGATTCTACAGCCCAGATGCTGACGCCTTCCATACGGCGTGTGTAGACGTCGCGGGCGTTCTCAATGGCCATCCTTGCATCGGTGGCGTGGAGACTGCCTACATGTTTGTGATCCAGGCCCTGCCTGCTGCGGATAAATATTTCCCAGAGCGGCCATTCTTTATTGCTTTCCATAGTTCGTTTTCGTTTTTAGTATTTTTCGTTTTACCCAGTCCTAAGCTCCCGCTGAAGCGGGAGGAAGCTCGTGTGAGTATCATTTTCAAGTCTCTGAAAACCCAGCCCTAAGCCCTCCCGGGAGGGGAAACGCGCGTGCAGGGGCATTCCTCACATTCTTCACATTTTCAACTCATTTTCAAATTATCGAATTTTCAAATTGCCGAATTGTCTAAGACCCACCTCATACCTCTCGCTGAAGCGGAAGGAAGTGCGTGTGAGTATCATTTATGTCTCTGAAAACCCACCCCTAACCCCTCCCAGGAGGGGAAGCGCGCGCGTGGGCACATTCACCACATTACTCACATTCGCTAATTCATCTTCAAATTTTCAAATCAACAAATTTTCAAATCACATCCCCAAATTGCCTCATTGCCCAATTGTCTCATTACTAAGCGACTTCCTGAGCAGCAGCGGCATTTCTTTTTGCTTTTTTCTCAGCGTAGGCTGCAGCGGCATCGCGTACCCAGGTGCCTTCTACGTGCGCATTGCGGCGGGCTTCCAGGCGTTGCTTGTTGCAGGGGCCATTACCTTTGACCACGTTCCAGAATTCGTCCCAATCGATCGGGCCAAAATCATACTGGCCTTTTTCTTCATTCCATTTGAGGTCTTTATCGGGGATGGTCAGCCCGATGTACTCTGCCTGGGGTACTGTAGCATCAATAAATTTCTGGCGCAGCTCGTCGTTCGTATGCCTTTTGATTTTCCACCGTACAGATTGTTCGGTGTTTGCCGATTCTGCATCGGTAGGGCCAAACATCATAATGGCTGGCCACCACCAGCGGTTCAGTGCATCCTGTGCCATTTCTTTCTGTTCCGGTGAGCCGTTGGCCATGGTCATCATGATCTCGTAACCCTGGCGCTGGTGAAAGCTTTCCTCCTTGCATACACGTACCATAGCGCGGGCATAA
>JAEUVW010000024.1 GCA_016786525.1 Chitinophagaceae bacterium | reverse complement strand
GCCAGGTAATTGCTGTACAGCCTGCGCGTATCGATATAGCTGTACGACAGCCAGTAGTCCAGGTTTTTAACCGATTTGCGGTCGCGCCAGAACAGCTCAAAACCTTTGGCATAGCCGGAGCCGGAATTATCAATGGCGATGCCACCCAGGTAGTTCCGGAACTGGTTGGGATTGAAAGACATGACCCGTTCACGGACAAGCTGGCTATACTCTTTATAATACACTTCGGTACGCAGGGTACGATCTGATCTGTTCCACTGGTAGTTGGCAATGGAGTGTACCGACTGCTGCAAGCGGGGGCGGTAGCCGTACAGCAGGTACAGGTTGTCCGGGTTTTGAAAAAACATCCCCCCCGCTACGGCAAACTGCCCGAATGTACCCGCCCTGACAGCGGCGGAAAGGCGTGGCGCCACTACATCCTGCTTGAGCAGCTCGCTATGCTCAAAACGCAGGCCCGGCTTAATGGCCAATTTTTTGCTGGGCTTCCATTCCCCTTCGGCATAAGCCGCAAAGCTGGTTTCGGTAAACTCCGGGGCGTAGGCGACACCGCCCGTATTGAACAGGCGTTTGTAGGAAAAATGCTGCAGCTCTACCCCGCCCATCAGGTTAAAATAACGGCTGAGGTCGTACTTCGACTCGAGGCGGTACTGGAGGCGCTGATCTTTGTTGGTCATTTTGAAAGCACCCTGGGCGCTGCTGCTGTAGTCGATATCGTCCTGGTTGTAGCTGGCTGCGGCGGCTGTATACAGGCTCCATTTGTCTTTGAGCTGCTGGCGGTAGGAGATATTACCATAGTAGGTCTGGCTGTGGATGCCGAAGCCGAGCAGTTGCTCCGCCGAATCCGGATCCGGCACGGTACTCGTAGAACGGAAAGCAGAACTGTTGAACATCACTTTGACCAGCCCGTCTTTGTTGGGCTTCCAGGCATACTTGGCAGAGGCATTCAGGCCTTCCGGCACTTTGGAATAGGTGACGTTGGCCGTGGCCAGCTTGTAGAAAGGGGCCAGGTTATTGTAAGACAGGCTGATCTCTCCCCCGCTGTTTTTCCATAGCTTACTGCCGGAGGCGTATACCCCGGCCATATTCAGGCCCAGGTTTACGGTGCTTTTTTCGGGCAGGTCCAGGGTGTTCAGTTCCAGCACAGACGACAAGGCCTGGCCATAGCGGGCACTGTAGCCGCCGCTGCTGAAGCTCACGCCTTTGAACTGGAAGGGCGAAAAACGGCTGCGGGTGGCCACCCCGGGCGCTCCGCTGAAGAAGGCGTTCTGCACCACCATTTCATCTATGATCACAGCTGCTTCGCTGGCATCGCCGCCGCGAACGAACAGGCCAGTCTGTGTACCCTGCTGCTGGGTACCGGGCAGGGTCTGTATGGCTTTAACCACATCGGCATTGGCGCCCGCGGTGGTGACGATGTCCATTGTCGTCAGCAAGGCTTTGTTCTTATCGTTGGAGGCTTCAAATGCACCGGCAGCGATCACGACTTCATTCAGCTTGTTGAAGGCCGTCTTCATAGAGATACTGATCTCTTTGGTGTCGCCTGCAATATTCAGCGGCATATTGAAATCGAGATGACCGGCTTCGGTAGCCACCAGTACCTGTGCACCTTTTTCTTCTGTCGTGAACTCAAAGAAGCCGGAACTGTCCGTGGTGCCGCCGTCTATGGTATTGTCGATGGATATGCTGGCCCCCCGTACGGGCAGGCCTTTGTCGTTCTTTACCCTACCGCTGATGACGGATTGCGCTGTTGCAGACCAGGCGGTACACAATAAAAATGCAAGTAGTTTTATTTTCATATTTTTTTAACCCGATTGGAAGGCAAAAATAGTATCTTAGCCACCGGGCAAAAAAGCAGCTTTCGGTAAAACACCTGAAAATATCGGTAAACGTTGCTTCAGGCAGTACCGGCCCGCATTGCCTTGCCCTTCATCTACAACCAAGCCGCTACTATGCCTATTGCGATCCGCCCTGCTGAGCAGACTGACCTTGCCGCTATTGTCCGTATCTACAACGAAGCGGTACTGAAAAAAGGCCTGACCGCCGACCTGGAACTGGTAACGGAAGAAAGCCGCCGGGACTGGTTTGCCGAGCATACCCCCGAGCACTACCCTATACTGGTGGCCACAGACGAAGACAAAGTCGTAGGCTGGATTTCCCTGAGCCCTTACCGAAAAGGGCGCAAGGCGCTGGATACCACTGCAGAAGTCAGCCTGTACATTACCGACGGCCAGATCGGCCGGGGCGTGGGCAGTGATATGATGCAGAGTATTATTGCCCTGGCAGGTGCGCTGGGGTATCATAATATGATCGCGATCCTGATCGGCACCAATGAACGCAGCATCGGGCTGTTCCGGAAATACGGATTTGAGCTCTGGGGTACTATGCCCGGCATTATAGAGATCGACGGGGGCCGGTATAATCATTGTTTTTACGGGAGGAAGCTGAACTACGGATAAACAGGCCCTGATTTGACATATTTTTAGGAGCCGTTTGCCGGGCCGCATTCTATCTTTCCGGTTTGTAATTTTCGCCACATGAACGAACAACCACTGTATGACGTCCTTATTGTCGGGGGCAGCTTTGCCGGCTTGTCGGCAGCTATGGCCCTGGGCCGTTCCTGTCGCCAGGTACTGATCATTGACAGCGGGCATCCCTGCAACCAGCAAAGTCCCCAGGCCCACAACCTGCTGACGCACGACGGGGAGCCTCCTGCTGCCCTGCTTGCCCGTTCAAAAGAGCAGGTGTTGCGCTACCCCACCGTGCACTTCCTGGAAGGCCGCGCGGTGAGCGGAACAAAAGATGCGGGGGTATTTGAGATCATGACCGATACCAATGCTGTTTACCGTGCGAAGAAACTGCTGTTTGCCACAGGAGTTACCGACATCATGCCTGAGCTCAGCGGCTTTGCAGACTGCTGGGGCATCTCCATCCTGCACTGCCCGTATTGCCACGGCTACGAGGTGCTGGGCCAGGAAACGGCCCTGCTGGGCAATGGCGCCATGGCCTTTGAGTTTTGCCGCCTGCTCCTGAACTGGCACAAACGCCTTACTTTACTCACCAACGGTCAATGCACCCTGACGGAAGAAGAACTGCAGCAGCTGCGGCGCTTTGACGTACACATCGTGGAGCAGGAGCTTAGCGGCTTCCGCCACCGGGAAGGCAGGTTGCAGGCCGTTTTGTTTCGCGACGGTACCGAACTGCCTATGGAGGCCGTATATACCAAGACTGCTTTTAAGCAACATTCCGCCATACCGGAGCAGATGAACTGCACGCTCACTGAAGGGCATGGCTTTATACAGGTAGACGATCTGCAGCGCAGCAGTGTGCCGGGCATTTTTGCAGCCGGCGACAATACCACTTTTTTCAGGGCTATCTCCGGCGCTATTGCAGCGGGTGGTAAAGCCGGTGCCTGCATCAATGCAGAGCTGTCGGAAGAAGCATTTAAGGTGGAATAGGTTTTCTTTTTTATCTTCCAGTCCAGATATGACCACAGAAATCATCATCACGGTATGCGTCCTGCTTTTGCTGGCTTACCTATTTGACCTTACTTCCTCCAAAACGAAGATCCCTTCGGTGATCCTGCTGCTGGCCCTGGGCTGGATGGCCAAACAGGGTGCGGCTTTCCTGGGTATCCATATCCCCAACCTGTCCGGCCTGCTGCCGATATTCGGCACCATTGGCCTGATCCTGATCGTACTGGAGGGAGCCCTGGAGCTGGACTACGACCGCTCTAAACTCCGGATGATCCGCAAATCGGCTTTGGTCGCCGTATTGCCTATGCTGGTGCTGGCACTGGGCCTGTCCTTTGCCTTCCAGTATTTTGGCGGTTACCGCTTCAAAGACTGCCTGGTGAATGCCATACCGCTCTGTGTCATCAGCAGTGCCATAGCCATCCCCACGGCAGCCAACCTGGACGCGGACAAAAAGGAATTTGTCATCTACGAGACCAGCCTCTCCGACATTATCGGTGTGGTGTTCTTCAACTTCGTGGCCCTGAATGAAGATATCAATACAGGGGCCTTCGGCCACTTTTTCATCGAGATCCTGAGCATCCTTATCGTGTCTTTCGTGGCTACCATAGGGCTTTCGTTCTTTATGAGCAAGATCAGGCACCACATCAAGTTCGGTCCCATCATCATTACCATCCTGCTGATCTATGGTGTATCCAAGCTCTATCACCTGCCCGGGCTGATCTTTATCCTGCTGTTTGGCCTGTTCCTGGGCAACCTGGATGAATTCAAACGCCACAAATGGATTGAAAAACTGCACCCCGAAAAACTGAAGAAGGAGGTATTGCTGTTTCGTGATATTTCCGGCGAAGCGGCCTTCCTGGTCCGCGCGCTGTTCTTTATCCTCTTTGGCTTCCTGATGGATACCGAAGAGGTACTGAACCCCGACACCCTGGGTTGGGCTGCTGCTATCGTAGGCGCCATCTTCCTGGTCCGGGCCGTCTGCCTGAAACTGGCCAAAATAGAACTATTGCCCCTGCTGTTCCTCGCGCCCAGGGGCCTGATCACGATACTGTTGTTTTACTCCATTACGCCGATGAACCAGATCGGCCTGGTCAACAAGTCGCTGATCATACAGGTCATACTGCTCAGTGCGCTGATGATGATGGTGGGGGTAATGGCCAGCAAAAAGAAAAACCCGGCCCCGGCTGAAGTCCCGGCCGTCTAAACCTATAAGGTTTTGAAAACCTTATAGGTTTGAATTGAAAAACCCTTATAGGCTTGGGGGGGCAAGAGCCTGCTCCGTATGCTGCCGGTCGGCCGCCAGCTGCGCTTTCAGGGCATCCAGCCCTTCAAATTTTTGCTCGCTGCGTAACCTTTTGACAAATTGTATGCTGATCTGCTGATCGTAGAGATCGCCGTCAAAGTCCAGCAGGTGCACTTCTATTTTGATAGACCGGTCGGCCGTGACGGTAGGATTGGTGCCGATATTCAGCATGCCTTTATAGCGCTGCCCTCCCGCAAGTACATATACGGCATACACTCCGCTGAGCGGCACCAGTTTGTCCGGGTCGGGCACGGTGATATTGGCTGTAGGGAAGCCGATGGTACGGCCACGCTGGGCGCCTTTGTTTACCGTGCCGCTGAGGCTGTAGTAGCTGTCCAGCATCTGGGCAGCCTGCTCCACCTGGCCCTGCAGCAGGGCTTTACGGATCTGTGTTGAGCTGACCGCTGCCTGGTCTATCAGCTGGGGCGGTATCTCCCGGACGAGGAAATGGTGCGGCTTGCTGTATTCCTGCAGCATACCGATGCCGCCGGTACGGTCGTGGCCGAAACGGTGGTCATAGCCGATGACAATGGCCACGGGGTGGAACTTCCCGATCAGGAAGCGCTCTATGTATTCCTGCGCCGTAAGCTGGGCGAATGCTTTGGTAAAGGGCACCACGATGGTAACATCCATACCGGAGCGGGCTACCTGGTCCAGGCGCTCTTCGAGCGTGTTCAGCAGGTGCAGGGCTTCGTCAGGGCAGATGAGCTTGCGCGGGTGCGGGGCAAAGGTGATGAGGATACTGGTGCCCTGCATGGCTTTTGCTTCCCGGACCACCGAATCCAGGATGGTACGGTGACCATGGTGCACGCCGTCGAAGGTGCCTATGGTCAATACAGGACGCTCAAAACGGGGCAGATCATCGATACCGGAAAAGACTTTCATTACAGCAATGTACCCTTCAAAAATAAGTAAGCCATCGTAAAATAGATCAAAACCCCGGTAACATCTACCATTGTGGCCACAAAAGGCGCCGAAGAGGCTGCCGGATCCAGCTTGAAGCGCTTGAGGATGATGGGAAACATGGAGCCCATCAGGCTGCCCCAGAGCACGATACCGGCCACAGAGCTGGAAATGGTCAGGCCCAGCAGCATCCAGTGCGGGCCGTAGTCGTAGATGCTCAGCGACTGCCAGAGTATGATGCGTACAAAGCCGATGAGGCCCAGGATCAGGCCCAGCAGGCTGCCGGATATGAGCTCACGGCGCATCACACGCCACCAGTCGCGCAGGGTCACTTCGCCCAGGGCCATGGCCTGGATGATGAGTGTGGAGGCCTGCGAACCGCTGTTGCCCCCGCTGCTGACAATCAGGGGGATAAACAGGGACAGCACCACTACTTTTTCGATCTCGCCTTCAAAAAACTGCATAGCGGTAGCGGTGAGCATCTCGCCGATAAACAGCAGGATGAGCCAGCCGGCGCGCTTGCGGATCAGTTTCAGGATGGAGATGTCCAGGTAGGGTTCGTCCAGGGCTTCGGTACCCCCAATCCGCTGGATGTCTTCCGTATACTCTTCGTTGGCCATCCAGAGTACGTCGTCGATAGTCACAATACCCAGCAGTACATTATTATTGTCTACCACAGGCAGGGCCACGCGGTTGTTCATTTTAAACACATCGTTGGCGACACTCTGGTCGTCGTCTACGTTGAGGGTAATGAAGCGGCCGTCTATAAGGTCGGCCACCAGTGTATCCGGGCTGCGCAGGATAAACTCGCGTATCCGTACATCGTCGATAAACTTGCCCTGCTCGTCGATCACATAGATCACGTCTATGGTCTCGGAGTCCATGCCGAAGTTGCGGATATAATCCAGTACGTTCTGGACCGACCAGTTCTGGTACACGGCGATATAGTCGGGCGTCATCAGGCGGCCCACAGAGTCCTCCTTATAGCCAAGCAGTACAAGGGTCTTGCGGCGCTCTTCGGGGTCCAGCAGGCGGATCAGCTCCTTTACGGTATTACTGGGCAGCTCTTCGAGAAAAGAGGTACGGTCATCCGCAGGCAGTTCGTTCAGCAGTTCGGCTACTTTCTGCGGGGGCAACTCTTTGATCACCGCCTCCTGCACCTGCTGGTCCAATATCTTGAACACTCCGGCCGCGCGGTGTATGGGCATGAGGTCGAATGCGGTAAAGGCATAGTCTGCCTCTTCGCTCAGCAGGTCGGCGATGTCGCTGATCTGCTGCTCGTCAAGCAGGGCTATGAGTTGCTCCCTGTCCTTCGCTTCGTAGAAGTGCTCAAACTGCTCGAGTAGTTCCAATTGCTCTGGTGCCATCCGCTCCCCTTAATTTCCGGCAAATGTAATTTCTAATACCCATAAAAAAACCGCTTTTCCCCAGTTTATCCGTCAATTTGATAATTCGGTAATTTAGACAATTAGACAATTAGTTAATTTGGCAATTCGCAATTTGACAATCTGACAATTCGCCAATGGATTTGAAAATTTGATGATTTGAAGATGAGGGCAATTAGTCAATTGGACAATTCGGCAATTCGGCAATGGATTTGAAAATTTGAAGATGGGCTGATTTGAAGATGGGCCGCAATTGGGCAATTTGACAATTAGACAATCCGGCAATGGATACGCGCGCTTCCCCTCCTTGGAGCGCCTGTCCCGCATCAGCGGGAGCTTAGGGGTGGGTTCGCGGAGATAGGGTCTATACCGAAAGAGAAACGTATGTCGGAGGAGAATCTGTAGCGCTTCCCCTCACTGTAGTTCTTGTCCCGCATCAGCGGGAGCTTAAGGGTAGGTTGTCTCACCACCGATAAGCCCGCACGCCTCTGTCATACCGACGCAGGAGGTATCTATATCCTACTCAAAAAACAGGTATTTGTTGTTCAGCTAAGTATCTGATATCTTAATCTACTTGGATTAATGTATAGATTCCTCGTTCCCCGGAATGACTGCGCGCTTGATAGAGTGATTTGTTGGAGGGCTCAGCTACAGGGCCAAGACTCAATATCAACAAAGGCGGAAATTATAACTCATTTGTGATTTTCACTTTATCGCCTATTCGAATGCTAGTTAATAAATCTCGTTCAGCATCTATATCACTATACATGAAAAGTACAGATGCAACCTTGTTTGGTCTTTTGGTCTTAGACAATAGAGTAGTTATCCTTTCTTGAATGTGGATAATCTTAAATCTGCCTTTAGGATTTTCAAGTGCACCTAAATTTTCTTTGGTTATAGGATCTAGAATTTCACTTCCTTCATTATAAACCAAAAATTCCATGCCTTCAAAAATCCCATCTTTTGAACCTTTATTTATAACGATTTTGTCAGTTTCCAGGATTGCAACTACTCTGATATCTTCAATGCTCATTTGTACCTAGTTTACGGTATAAGTAATATAACTTTTAATAATTATTTTTTGAAGTATAGTAACATCGTTCGATTCAATTCGTAGTAAGATATTTCCATAATTAACTTGAAAATCATCTGAAACATTAAGTAGTTCGACCTGCATAAATTTGTCCTGAATATTTTTCACATACCCCCTCCCCATTTCAACTTCAAGAGATTCGTCGTAATAGAAAATACTAACGCACGCCATATAACCTAAGAAGTTATTTTTTGCAATTAATAGTGTTTTACTTTCAGGAATATAACG
>JAEUVW010000412.1 GCA_016786525.1 Chitinophagaceae bacterium | reverse complement strand
AAACACGATAAGGATTCTGAACACTGCGGGCATGCTGATCAGGGCATTTGAGGAAGAAGGAAATGCTTCCCCCTTAGGTATCGACCTTTCCGGCTTTGCCGACGGGCAGTACCTGCTGCAGCTCAGCGGTGAAAACGGGTTGGCGCAGTCCTCCTTTGTGGTGCGGCATTAGCAGGCGGAATACATTACTTTTTTGCATAGAAAAGCCCACGCTTGCGTGGGCTTTTCTATTAAGACCTGTCAGGTTTTCAAAACCTTATAGGTTTAATCCGGTCTAAGTATAATACGGAGAGATCAATATATAAACCAGCACACCCGTAATGCTGACATACAGCCAGAGCGGGAAAGTGTAGCGGGCCATTTTTTTATGGCGGCCAAATTCCCCGGTCAATCCGCGGTAGGCGGTAAACAGGATAAAAGGAAGAATAATGGCTGCCAGCGGGATATGGGTCGCCAGGATAAAATAATATACTGTTTTCATGGTGCCTTCACCGCCGAACTTCGTTTCCCCGTTAAACAGGTGGTGGGCAATATAGCTCAGCAGGAAGAGTACGGAAAGCAACATGGCTGCAATCATGATGTTCTTGTGCAGCGCATAGTTTTTTTGCTTTACGGTGATGAGTGCGGCCACCAGCAAAACCGAAACAATGGAGTTGATGATAGCATTGATTAATGCAAAAACATGCGAATCGAATCCCAGGTCTACTTCCAGCTTTACTTTGCTGAGCACGACCACCGCGGCAAACACCACGAAGGAAACCGTGAGGATGAGCAGGCGGGCCTTTTTGTCGTTCTTTTGAATAGAAGCTTGTATCACGTTAGTATGGTATTGTTGGATGTTCCTAGAAGCTTGAAGTGATCATCGCGCGTACACCGCTGAATGCCGGTTCGTAGCGGCACACACCACCGGTACAGTTGATACCGGCCACCTGCTTTACATAAGCCAGGGAGAAACGGTGCGGTCCTTTCGTATAGGCGGCGAAAACGTTGTAGTAGTGCAATTTTTCCCTTCCGTCTGTCGGTTTGATGTTGTACATATCCGACAGTGCAAAAGACCAGCGCGGTGCTACAGTAAACTCTACAAGGCCGAACAGCCAGGAGCCCAGATCTTGTTTTGTATCCTGGTATTCCCACTCTGTACGGATGGCATGCTTGTCGTCGATACGGTAGGTTGCTTCTACAAACGGCGTCACAGAGAACATCATCGGCTGTACGAAGAACTCTGTCCGGTACGCCCCCAGGTTGTACTCCAGGTATTGTATACCGCCACCCAGGATCCAGCGTTTGAATCCGCGGTACTCAAAGTCTCCGAAGATCTCGCGGTACAGCTTTTCACCATTCAGCTTATTGGTATGGGTATAGTTCAGGTTGATGTTGTAGTCATCGTTGGGAGCCAGCAGCACATCGCCCCTGTAAGCCATTTCAGACAAGTCCTGGGACGCAGGCGAATACCGGGCCAGCAGGCGGTGCGGGCGGATGATGGCCACCACAGGCTGCCAGTTCACCATACCATTCAGCAGGGTCAGCGAAGGGCTGGTGCGCATCACGAAGTTTTCCGTTCTTTTGACTGCCCCGTTGACGGCAATGCCTTTCCTGGCCCAGCCCAGGGTAGAGTAGAGGGTACTTCCGTCGTGGTTTTGCAGTTTGCCGTTTACACTGATGGCTTCGGTAGATTTGTAAGCGCCTTCTACATACCAGCTCAGGTTTTGATAGGTCAGGTTGTTGTAAGCAGTAAAAGCGTACATGTTGTATTTGGGTACAAACCGGTCCTCCAGCGGGGAGGCGTTGATCGTAGCGGCCACCTCGTCCATGGAATTCTGATCCAGGGTCCTGTTCAGGGTAGCTGCACCTGGTGTGAGGTGCACCTCTCCGGCGCTGAAGTCACCTTCTATGGTGAAGGATTTGAAGATTGGTGCATAAAATTTATTCACCAGGTTGTTGTCTTTCTGCTGCCCGGCCATCCCTTTTACGAAAATATGGTCGTTGATACGGTACTTCATCGAAATACCCACCAGGGCATTGTCGATCAGCAGGCCGCGGTCTTCGTAAGAACGGAACAAGATACCGCTGCCGATCTGGTCGTAGATATACCCGGCGGTAACGCTCAGGTCCTGTATGTCTTTACTGAGGCTGAAAGCACCCACACCAAAGGTGGTCATCGGGCTGGTCAGGTACTTCAGGTTCGAGTTTTGAAAAGCGTCTACACGCAGGAAACCGGTAAACCCGTTCTGGTTATACCGCAGGCTCAGCCAGCCTTCGCCGCCGGTTTTGTACCGCTCATAAAGCGGGTTGTTGGCCTCAATGTATTTAGGATCGTTTTCAAAAAAGTTGACATTACTCATAATGTCCCCGCTCAATGTGCCCTGCGCAAAAGTGCTTGAAAAAGCGCCCAAAACGGCTGCAGAAAGCAAATATTTCTTCATTAATTAACTGTTAAAGCTTATTGAAAATTCGTACGAAATTAGTTTTATGGTGTAACATTAACAACTTAATTTTGTCAGACTACTTATAAAAAAACAATTGAAAATGAAAAAACTAAGCTTTCTTGCCCTGTGCCTGTTTGCCTCTGTTACCCTGTTTGCACAGGCGGAACTGCCGAATACACAAATCAAAGACGTGAACTCCGGCAAGAAAATCGCCTTCAACCAGACTGTCGAGAAGGGTAAAGTAACCGTGGT
>JAEUVW010000396.1 GCA_016786525.1 Chitinophagaceae bacterium | reverse complement strand
AGGGCCGGGTGACCGACCACCGGATCAATATGACCGTGTACACCCTGGATGCCTTTATGAACGGCGATATCCAGGAAATGGTGTCGGCACTGGCCTTTGCCGAGAACGCAGAAAAGATGCAGGCCGGCGAAACGATAATCTAAGCTTAGCGAATAAAATAACTGATCTCAAAAAAAGAAACAATGAATACACCCACATTCGACCTGGTGGAAATTGTAAAAGTGATTCAGCGCAACCTGAAACTGATCATTGGCATTACCGCGATAACAGCGATCATCGGCGCCATTGTCTATAAGGTAAAAGACAAGGAATACAAAGCCAGTGGCGAGGTGTATATGCTCAACCCGCTGTACGGAGACCGCAACCATATCCTGCGCCGCTCCAACGGCGATATGCGCTTTGTAGACTACTTCGGTACGGAGGGCGACGTGGACAAGGCGATGACGATGATCGAATCCAAAGATGTGCAGGATTCCGTAATCACTGCCTGCGGCCTGTATGGCGCCTGGAAACTGGATGTGGGCAACCCCCGGGACCGCGCTGCAATGGATGCGCGCTACACCAGTGCCTTCGAATCCAAGCGTACGGAAAATGCAAGCATCATGTGCACGTTTGAAGATACCGACCCTGCACGCGCGGCGAAAGTGCTGGATGCAGTCGTTAAGATCACCGATATTAAATTCCGTTCCTACCTGGCCCTGGTCAAAAACAATGCAAAGGACCGTATCAATAAGAAAGTAGCAGAAATGGACAGGCAGGTAGAGCGGTATACCGATTCGCTGGTGAGCCTGCGCAACCAATACCAGATTTACGACATCATCAGCCCCAACCGCCAGAACCTGGTGATCAATAACACGGGCGCCGGACGCGGCGCCAATGCGGCTGAGGGTATAGAACGCATTCAGAACCTGGAGTCGATCAAAGATCAGCTGGTGGTGAGCCGTGCCGAATTGTCCGCTACCGCTTATGAAATGGAAACGGATAAGGCCGATGAGGTAGAGATACTGCATTATGTGTCTACTCCTATCGTGCCCAACAAGCCTTCGGGCCTGGGCTTTATCCTGACGACATTGGCCTGCGGTTTCGTAGCGTTTTTCTTCTGCGTGCTGCTCTTTTCCTTTACCGCATACATTAAGGCCCTGGCCGATACCAGACGATAATGCACCTTTTGCTCAGCAATCACCAGCGCACGATCCATATAGCAGGCATCAGCCTGATGGTGCTGTGCGTCCTGTTGTTTGCGGGCCTGGGGAGCCTGATCTTCCTGGCCGTACCTTTCGGCGTATTGTTCCTGGCGCTTTTGTTCTTCAACTGGAAGACGGCATTCTGGATCATGCTGTTTTTTATTCCCTGCTCTATCCAGGTCTGGTTTTTCGGCGATACGCTCTCTACCTCCCTGCCGGACGAGCCCATGATGTGGCTGTTCCTGCTGCTCACCGCTGCTCTGATCGCCAGTAAGCCGACCATGCTGCCGCAATGGTTCTGGCGCAGCCCGCTCACGCTGATCGTCGTATTGCAGTATGCCTGGCTGATCGTTACCGTTATTTATTCGCATGAGCCGTTCTTTTCCGTAAAGTTCCTGGCAGCTAAGACCTGGTTCCTGGCGTCCTTTTTTATCATTCCTGTATTTATTTTCCGGGAAAAGAAGGATTGGAAGAAGGCCTTTATCCTGGTCCTGGTGCCGACAACGATACTGATGACGGTGATCTTCTTCAAGCACTGGCGTCTCGGTTTTTCTTTCGATAAGATACAGCCCGCGCTGCGCTACCTCTTTTACAACCATGTCGATTATTCGACTTTCCTGTCTATGGTGCTGCCCATGCTGTGCATGGCTTATTATATGTGTAAAGGCAAAGGCTTGTTCCTAAGGACATTTATCCTTGGCTTAATCGCCTTTTACCTGGTCGGTATTTACCTGGCTTATGCACGGGCGGCAGTGGTGGCCGTAGTCTTCTCATTTACCATTATGGCAGCCATTCGGTGGAAGCTGGTCAATTTCATTATGCCGGCATTCTACGCCTTTGTCATCTTTATCGTGTCCTTTGCCGCCTATAAAAATACCTACATCGACTACCGCCCGGACTATACCCGCACCTTCATGCGCAAATCGTTTAAAGACCATATTGTCGCCACCTTCAAAGGCGAAGACATGTCGTCTATGGAGCGCATTTACCGCTGGATCGGTGCCGTGCGTATGAGTACCGACGAGCCGCTGAAAGGCTATGGCCCCAACTCTTTTTATTACTATTACAAGCCGTACACCGTCACTTCCTTTGTGACGTATGTGAGCCGTAACCCGGAAAAGTCAACCACGCATAACTACTTCCTGCTGATGCTGGTGGAGCAGGGTATCCCGGCAATGATCCTGTACGGTTTGCTGGTCTTCGTTTTCTTTGCACAGGCGCAGAAGATCTACCATCGCCAGAAAGACAGGTTCTATAAATCCTGTACCCTGGCTGTGGCTATGGTGTTTGCCGCTTCTTTTATCAACAATTTCTTTTCTGAGCTGATCGAGACACACAAGGTCGGCTCCCTGTTTTACCTGTCTGTTGCCGCGATGATCATCCTGGATCATCAAAGCAGGAAGCCGCAGGAAACGGTCGTGCCCTCTTAATTTTATGAACGGGCGAAAGCCAGCAGCAGGCTGTACTCACCGGCGTCGGCGGCTCTGACTGCTTTCAGGTAATTTTTGCGTGTATCTGTGTCCGCAGAAAGGCTGCCGGAACCCCAGCTGAAGACCGGAAGGCCGAAAATCTTTTCAATGATCATGTCTGCCATCAGGCGGCTGTGTCTTCCGTTGCCATTTGCAAAACAATGGATGCTCACCAGGCGGTGCTTGAAGCGCAGGGCCAGTTCATCCGGGGTATAGGTATGATGGGTTATCCAGTACAGGGCATCGTCCAGCAAGGCTTTCAGCTCGGTCGGAATCAGCCATTTGTCCACACCGATATTCTTATTGGTCTTCCGGAACGTGCCGGCCCAGGCCCAGACTTCCTGGTACATCCGCTTGTGCAATCCGCGTACGAATTGCTCCGTAAATACCTGTTGCGGGCTGAATTTTCGGGAAAGTGTCCACTGGATCGCCTGCTCGATGTTTTGTTGTTCAAATTCATCCAGCTCTCCCCGTGTGGCGACGGTAGTGATCAGCAGCCCCTCTTTTTCATCTTCATCCAGGGGTGTCTGGCCTTCGTGTTCCTGCAGGTCTAATCCCATAAGAATTTGGGCATTTCGTTTTTGAGTGCATCTGTTCTTTCCCTGATCGCTTTC
>JAEUVW010000319.1 GCA_016786525.1 Chitinophagaceae bacterium | reverse complement strand
AGCGTTTGATGTAATTCTCCTTTTTGTCTACCGGCCGGGTGATGATGGTGTACATACTGCGCACGGCTTCGCGTCCGCCGGCATTGCGGCAGATTTCGTAGTAATCGCGGTCGGGCATTTCAGCAACCACGGTATCCCCGTTCGGGAAGTTGAATACCACTACGTCGTTGCGCTCCACTTTACCGAAGCCCGGCAGGCGCTTGTACTTCCAGTGTACCGACTCGGAGTAGGATTTACCACCCGTAATGGGCATCGTATTGTGCACCAGGGGGAAAGCCAGCGGAGTATTGGGAATACGGGGTCCGTATGCTGTCTTGCTGACAAAAAGGAAATCGTTCACGAGCATACTGCCTTCCATCGAAGGCGTGGGTATCGTATAAGCCTCGATAAAAAAGGTACGGATGATGGTCGCTGCAATAATGGCAAACAACGCCGCATCCAACCATTCCCGCCAAACCGGTTTTTTCTTTTTGTTGGGGTCCTGTTTTTTCTTTTTCCAGAAGGCTAATTGCATAGGATTTATTTTTCTTGATGACCAAAAATAGCGAAGAAATGGAAAAGGCCTTTGTTTCCTGCTTTTTCTTCGGTAAGAAATCGGTAAATATTATGACAAATACAGATAGGCGCCGAGCTGCGCCGCAATTCCTATTGCGTAACCCAGCCACAGTTCTTTAGCCGAATGGGCCCCCAGGCGGTACCGGGCCCAACCGGTCAGGGCTGTGGCCAACAGTGCCACCAGCAAAGCGGGAAGCGCTATGGAAGCAGAAAGGATGCACAATACGATTGTAAAGCCCAGCAGGGAGCCGGCTCCAGCCGTATGCATGCTGATCTTAAAGAAGATCGTGATCATAAATACGGCAACAATGCCCCAGAAATTGCCCAGCAGCAACATACGCGCGGCTTCCGGCGCATCCACATTCTTGGCCACCAGGTAGGGCCAGAAGTAAAAGACCATGGTGCCGATCAGGGGAATCACACGCTCTTTGGCTTCGCGGAGGTATATACTTTTGATGAAACCCAGCCCTTTCAGCAGCAGCATCAGCAATACCGGGAACATGATCGTATTGATCAGGATCATCCCCAGCCAGCCGCTGAGTACTTTTGGCTGAACACCGGCAAACGATCCGGGCATGGTATAGTACAGGAGCAGGCAGCTGAGCAGCGGCATAAATACCGGGTGCAGCAGCACCGACAGGAAGCTTGCCGGGAAACTTTTCTTCGCCGGGCCGGGGTTGGGGTTTTGTTGTTTATTCATCCAGATTGGGGGATAACCATTTTGTAACTGCTTCTATACTCATTTGTTTGCGCGCCGCATAATCTTCCAGCTGGTCCGGCAGTATTTTACCAATACCGAAATAGCTGCTTTGGGGGTGGCTGAAATACCATCCGCACACGGAAGCCGCAGGATACATCGCCAGCGATTCCGTCAATTGGATACCCGCGTCCTGCGTGGCATTCAGCAGCTCAAACAATTTTATCTTTTCCGTATGGTCCGGGCAGGCCGGGTAGCCGGGAGCCGGGCGGATGCCACGATATTGCTCTTTGACCAGGTCGGCCAGGGGTATCTGTTCGTCTGCGGCATAGCCCCAGAACTCTTTTCTCACCCTCAGGTGCAATACTTCGGCAAATGCTTCGGCCAGGCGGTCGGCCACAGCCTGCAGCAGGATCTTGTTGTAGTCGTCGTGGGCGGCAATAAATGCCTGAAGGTGGGGTTCGATACCGTGTATGGACACCGCAAAGCCGCCGATATAATCAGGTGCCCCATCCCGGCCTTCCCCAACGGGGAAGGAGTCTTGCGCGTATGTTTTGCGTTCAGCAAAAGGCATTGAATTCAATTGATGGAGGATACGATTCAACGTTTCAGGATAATGATGGATCACATCATCATTAGTTACCCTAAACACTGTAAATCCCTTTTCTTCTAAAATCGTTGTCCTTTGAGCATCGGCAATTTTATGTTCAGGCAGTTCGTGAATTAAACCATCCACTTCTACGATTAATTTTTTGGCCAAACACACAAAATCTGCAATGTATGCGCCAATAATATGCTGCCTTCTAAACTTATAATTTTCCAGTTGTTTTCCACGAAGCCCTTCCCACAAAAGGCCTTCCGCCTTTGTTGGATTACTCCTATGTTTCAGGCAATATTCTTTCAGCAATGGGTAAAGACCAGGATCAGCATCTTCGTAAAATTCTCCATCCGAAGGATTTTT
>JAEUVW010000309.1 GCA_016786525.1 Chitinophagaceae bacterium | reverse complement strand
AGTTCCAGGTATCCGGAGATGTTCCTGCAGAAATGCTGTGGAGAGGTTCTTACGGTCTGGGTCTGCATGTGCGTAAAGCCATCGGCTATACTTTCTCAGTACGTGCTGACTATAACTACGGAATTGCCAAAGGTCAGGGATGGCAGGCAGCTTCAGGATATGGAAGCAACCCGGCCTGGAACAGATTTTACGAAGGCGCAAGCGTAGCCGGCGGTGCTAACCAACCGGTTTTCTATAACTACCGTACTGAAGTTCACCAACTGAACCTCGACCTGGTTGCCTCTACGCACAATATCCGTTTCCACCGCGCTAAAACAGGCGTATCCTTTTATGGTTTCGCAGGTCTGGCCGGTATCGCATACGGTACACGTATCAATGCGCTGAACGAGAATTATGGTACTTATGCCAATGACTTCAATGCGATCTATACCAAATATGCAAATGCACAAGGACAGATCGAGTATTCCAACAGGAACAAAGTTCGTAGCGAACTGCGTGACAAAATGGACGATACTTACGAAACTGATGGCGAAAGCGCACAAAAGAACCGCCGCCCGGGTATCTTTGATAAAAAGACCTTCATGGTATACGGTACTTTGGGTGTAGGGGTACAATTCCGTTTGTCTACACACTGGAACATCGCCCTGGAAAACCGCCTGTCTTTACCACTGGGTAACGGCGACGACCTGCTGGACGGTCAGCGTTGGGCAGAGCAAACAGCAAGCCAACCTGTAATGACACAAAGCACAGACGCCCTGAACTTCTTCTCAGTAGGTCTGAACTACAACATCGGACGTAAGAGCAAAAATGTTGAGCCGCTGTACTGGATGAATCCTCTGGATTATGCTTATACAGAACTGAACACTCCACGTCACATGCTGCTGCCTGATCCGGTACTGACTGACTCTGACGGAGACGGTGTTCCTGATCAACTGGACAAATGCCCTGGTACTGCAGCAGGTGTAGCTGTTGATGCTCACGGTTGCCCAATGGATACAGATGGTGACGGTGTACCTGACTACATGGATAAACAACTGATCACTCCGACTGAATGTCAACCTGTTGACGCTGACGGTGTAGGCGATTGTCCTTGCAACCCTAAATGCGGTACTGTTCAGACTTGTGCCAACATCCCTGCTGCTGCCATCACTTTCGGCAACAACTCCAGCACGATCAGCTCTGCTGCTCAAACACAACTGGCTGTTATGGCTGCTCAAATGCAGGCTAACCCAACTTGTAAAGTAGTAGTACTGGGTAACGGTAACGGAAGCAAAGTACAACAACAACGTTCATGGGATCGCGTTAACGCAATCATCGAATACATGAGCGAGAAAAATGGTATCGATCGTGGTCGCTTTATCTTCCAATACGGTCAGGCCGGTGACGCAAACACTGTAATGCTGCGCGCTGCTGCTACCGATGAAGAAGGTCCGACCAACGTTCCTCCTCCATTCCCGAACCTGAAAAAATAAGTTCATTTTTTTCATAAAAAACGCCCGGTCCAAAAGATCGGGCGTTTTTCATTGCCTGCAACCGCTGCTTCTTGTAACTGTGTCAGTTTTTTGATGACAAAAGCCTATTTAGGCCAATCGTGTCAGACAGGCTGACATTATTTCGTGAATTGGGGTTTTGGCATAAGGATTGACTTACTGTTAATACATTTTACTAACAGATTAAATTTATAAGATATGGGAAAGATAATAGGAATAGACTTAGGAACAACAAACTCTTGTGTGGCCGTAATGGAAGGTAGCGAACCGGTGGTCATTGCCAACGACGAAGGCCGCCGCACCACGCCCTCCATTGTTGCATTTTTGAAGAATGGAGAGCGTAAAGTAGGAGATCCGGCAAAGCGCCAGGCCATCACCAACCCGACCAACACCATCATGTCCATCAAAAGGTTTATGGGACGCCGCTTTGATGAAGTGGGCAGCGAAATGTCGCACAACTCCTACAAACTGATCAAAGGCGAAAACAATACTCCCCGCGTGGACATTGAAGGCCGTCCGTATACCCCGCAGGAAATCTCTGCGATGATCCTGCAGAAAATGAAAAAAACAGCCGAAGAATTTCTGGGACAGGAAGTTACAGAAGCTGTGATCACCGTTCCTGCTTACTTTAACGATGCACAGCGCCAGGCTACCAAAGAAGCCGGTGAGATTGCAGGTCTGAACGTGCGCCGGATCATCAACGAACCTACCGCAGCGGCCCTGGCTTATGGCCTGGACAAACAGCACAAAGACAGCAAGATCGCTGTATTTGACCTGGGTGGCGGTACTTTCGACGTTTCCGTACTGGAGCTGGGCGACGGCGTATTTGAAGTGAAATCTACGAACGGAGATACCCACCTGGGCGGTGATGACTTTGATAAAGTGATCATGGACTGGCTGGCAGACGAATTTAAAAACGACGAAGCCATTGACCTGCGCAAAGATCCTATGGCCTGGCAGCGCCTGAAAGAAGCGTCCGAAAAAGCAAAGATCGAACTGTCTTCTTCACAGGAAACAGAGATCAACCTGCCCTACATCACAGCAGTAGACGGCGCTCCGAAACACCTGGTGCGCAAACTGACCCGCGCCAAATTCGAGCAACTGGCAGATTCACTGGTACAACGTACCCTGGAGCCTTGCCAGAAAGCGCTGAAAGATGCAGGCCTGAGCACCGGCGATATCGATGAGATCATCCTTGTAGGGGGTTCTACCCGTATCCCCAAGATCCAGGAAGTCGTAGAAAAATTCTTCGGTAAAAAGCCAAACAAAGGCGTAAACCCCGATGAGGTAGTAGCGATTGGTGCTGCGATCCAGGGTGGCGTACTTTCCGGAGATGTGAAAGACGTATTGTTGCTGGACGTTACCCCCCTGTCTTTCGGTATCGAAACCTACGGTGGTGTGATGACCCGCCTGATCGAATCCAATACCACTATCCCGACCAAAAAGAGCGAAACATTCTCTACCGCTGCGGATAACCAGCCCAGCGTTGAGATCAACGTACTGCAGGGAGAACGCCCGATGGCCAACCAGAATAAATCCCTGGGACGCTTCATCCTGGACGGTATCCCCCCGGCACCACGTGGCGTACCGCAGGTAGAAGTTACCTTCGACATCGATGCAAACGGTATCCTGCACGTGACCGCGAAAGACAAAGGCACAGGCAAGCAACAAAACATCCGTATCGAAGCCGGAAGCGGCCTGAGCAAAGAAGAGATCGAGCGCATGAAGAATGACGCTAAAGCCAACGAAGATTCAGACAGGCAGCTGCGCGAGCGCGTTGAAAAACTGAATATGGCAGACGGCCTGATCTTCAACTCAGAAAAACAATTGAAAGAATACGGCGAGAAAATCCCTGCTGCTGAAAAATCCACAATCGAAGCAGCCGTGGCCAAACTGAAAGAAGCGCATAAAGCGGAAGACCTGGATGGTATTGAAGCAGCTTCTACAGAACTGAACAATGCATGGCAGGCCGCAAGCCAGCATATGTATGCCGACAACAACGGTGCACAGGCACAGGGTGGAGCAGAGCAAACGGCTAATGCCGGCGGCAATGCAGACGATGTGACCGACGCTGAGTTCGAAGAAGTGAAATCATAATCTGTAGTAAACCATACACCAAAGCCGTCCCGGTCCCGGGGCGGCTTTATTTTCGGTATATGAAAAAGGTATTAAGTTTTTTCGGCAAAAAGGGATGATTTCAATACCTTTGCGCCTCGATTTCATAAGGCCACAGCCTTTCAGTATAGACAATTACGAACAAAAAATAAATACATGGCATCTGTTATCCGCGAGAATATCGCCAAACTACAAGATAAAATAACCGTAAAAGTGACGAAAGAAGACTTCATGCCTTCCTTCGAAAAATCCCTGAAAAACTACGCCAAAACGGCCAATGTGCCCGGCTTCCGCAAAGGCATGGTGCCTGCCGGTATGGTGAAAAAAATGTATGGTCAGTCCGTATTCAACGAAGAAGTGATCCGTACGGCCAGCCGCCAGCTGGAAGACTACCTGAAACAGGAAAACCTGGCCATCTTCGCCAAGCCCATGCTGGTTGCCGAGGCCGCTCCGCAACAACTGGATATGAATGCCCCGGCAGATGTTGATTTCGCATTCGAGATCGGTATCAAACCTG
>JAEUVW010000301.1 GCA_016786525.1 Chitinophagaceae bacterium | reverse complement strand
AAAAAATAAAATTGTGGCGAAGATAATTTGTAAAATCGATAATCTCAATTCATTTATAGGGCAGAAAACGGCGGAACCCTTTATTTATTTCCCTGCTCCTGCCATTTTTTTGTAAAAGAAATAGGTTTTTGCAAGTCGATTTAATACTTTTGCACTCCAATTTTTTATTAAGCAGATCTTCAATGGATTCATCAGTAAAAATATTCTCGGGTACCAAGTCTCATTACCTCGCCGAGCAAATCGCGAAAACATATGGTAAAACACTAGGTGCAATTGATATTCCTAAGTTCAGTGATGGTGAATTCCAGCCGGTTTTCCGGGAAAGCATCCGCGGGGATTATGTTTTCCTGGTGCAATCTACCTTTGCCCCTACAGACAACCTGATGGAACTGCTGCTGATGATCGACGCGGCCAAAAGGGCTTCCGCCGGCTATATTACCGCAGTGATCCCTTACTTCGGGTTTGCCCGCCAGGACCGGAAAGACAAACCGCGTGTCTCCATTGCCTCTAAACTGGTGGCTAACCTGCTGACGACCGCAGGCGCCGACCGCGTGATGACGATGGACCTGCATGCGCCCCAGATACAGGGTTTCTTTGATATTCCCGTGGATCACCTGGACAGCTCTGCGATCTTTATCCCGTATATTGAGCAGCTGAATATAGAAAACCTCACTTTTGCCTCCCCGGATGTGGGCAGTACCAACCGTACCCGCGAGGTAGCCCAGTATTTTGGTGCCGAAATGGTGATCTGCGATAAAGAAAGGAAACGTGCCAACGAAGTAGCTTCTATGACCGTAATCGGTGATGTAACCGGCAGAAACGTGGTCTTGATCGACGATATCTGCGATACTGCAGGTACGCTGACCAAATCTGCAGCCATGCTGAAAGAACGTGGCGCCCTGAGCGTAACGGCATTCTGTACGCATCCCGTACTCAGCGGAAAGGCCTATGAAAACATCGAGAACTCGGTGCTGGAAAAACTGGTGGTCTGCGATACCATCCCCTTGAAGCAACCCTGCTCCAAGATAGAGGTATTGCCGACAGCAGACCTGTTTGCGATCGCGATCAGGAATACATTTGAAAATAAATCGATCAGTTCCCTGTTTTTGCACAGCAAGCGCAAAGGCTGATCCATAAAGATATAGTAACGACTGTTTAAACAAAAAAACCTGTCCGGCACGAAGCTGAACAACACAATTTAAAAACCAATTTTTTCAAACTCCAGGCGTTAGACGGGTTTCCGATTGGATTTGAAGGAAAAAAACAGACACACAAAGCTTATGAAAAGCATTAAAATCGAAGGTCAGTCAAGGACCGATTTTGGAAAAAAAGCAACCCGCACCCTGCGTGCAGAAGGTAACATCCCCTGCGTCATCTACGGTGGTACAGAAACAGTATCCTTCAGCGCTCCTGCACCTGCTTTCCGTCACCTGGTATACACTCCTGACTTCCAGCTGGCAGAAATCTCTGTTGGTGGTAAAAACTACCGCTGCATCCTGAAAGAACTGCAATTTGACGTAGTAACCGATACGCTGACGCATATCGACTTCCTGGAACTGGTAGAAGACAAAAAAGTAGTAGCCAACCTGCCTTTGAAATTCGTAGGTCAGCCTGAAGGTGTAAAAGCCGGTGGTCGCCTGGAGATCAAAATGAAGACAGTACGTGTGCGTACCCTGCCTAAATACCTGAAAGAAGCAATCGAAGTGAACATTGCCGATCTGAAACTGAATGAAAACATGCGTGTTCAGGACATCCCTTCAGACAACATGGAGCTGATGAACTCTCCCCGTATTCCGATCGCGTCTATCGTAATGACCCGTGCACTGAAACAAGCGGAAAACGCGGAAGCGAAAGAAGCGAAGAAGAAATAAGCTTTTTGAAGCTGATAGATTTAAAAAAAACCTCCGTTTGCGGAGGTTTTTTTAATGTGGTTAATGTGATAGATATGGTGAACGCGCTATAGCTTCCTTGTTCTTCAATAATCATCAGACATCCTCAATTAATCATTATTCATTTTTCATTAAAAATTAATCATTCTTCAGTACAAGGTCGTCGATGGTTCTTTTTGAATTGCTGAAGCTGAATTTGTTTTTCAGCTGGCCGAAATTGCTCCTGTCGCTTGTTTTGTCGAAAGCCCAGCGGGCAAATTCGAGCTTCGTGCCTTCAAAGCTCAGCCAGTCCAGCATCGCAGATACCTGGGCAGTGGTCATGGTCCTGCCGGCCAGGTATTGCTGCATCAGGTTTTGCTTGTCCGCATCGCCGGTACGGTCAGCCACGCTGCGTCCCAGGCTGCTGAACTCACTTTGCTGCAAAGGGCCGTTGCCGCTCCTGTCTCCGCGGGCGCTTCCCGGCCGGTAGCGATCGTCCTCGTTGTACCGCTCCCTGCGCTCAGCCCTGTTGCCGGCTATAAATTCGTCCAACTCCCTTTTCGAGCTTTGAAAGCTGAGGGCCATACTGATCTCGTGGTAGTTTTCCTTATCCAGCACCCTGTCGTAACAGTCTTTGGCTACCTGAAGTTTGCTGCTTTCAAAGCTCAGCCAGTTCATCATCTCGACTACCTGGTCTGTGGTCAGCGACTTGTCGCTGGTGTATTGGTGTATTGCTGCGGTCTTATCGTCTGAGCCCATGCGGTCGTCGACGATACTTTTGAGCGTATTCATTTGCGCCCGGCTCATGCGGTCGTTTTCCCGGTAATAGGACAGTACCTTGTTCCTGTTGTCCCTCCTGTTCTGGTCCCAATTGTCTTTATCATTGTAGCTGTTGTTGTCGTGCTCATCCGAAAAAACGGTTTCGGTGGAGATAGGGTAACTTTCTTCATTGTCATCCATGAAGACAGTGCGCGATTCGCGACGGGCCAGGGTCTTATACACCGGGTCTGCGACAAGGTAGTACATGATGCCGCCGCTGACCTGCAAACGGCCCTTGTACACCAGCACTGCATGTGACCTGTTGTCGCGGAAGCTGCGGTAAGCGGCGTCGTGGGCAGGGTAGAAGTAATAAACTTTCAGGTCGTGCATGCCCTGGGGCAGGTCTGCCACGGTAATGCTCCTGCCGTATTTCTTAAAATGCCTTCCGTCCAGCACTATGGTCAGCATTTTATTGTCTTTGAGCCGTACCTGTATGGCACCCCTATGGGGTTGCGCCCCAGCAGTAAAGGACAGCACGAGCAACAGGAACAAAATAATTTTCTTCATATGCAGTTAAATTGTACCCGCAAAGACAGTGATTTTTTTTGAAATAGTGAAATGGACAGGCTGTTTTTCTCATCGGCCCAGCAGCAAGGCGCACAGGATACCGGCAGAAACCCCGGCATTTAAAGATTCGGCTCCGCCCCGGCGGGGTATGGTGACCCGGTGCTGTGCCAGTGCAATCAGCTCTTCGCTGATGCCTTTGGCCTCGTTGCCGATGATGAGGATGCCTTTTTCTGCAGGTTGGAACGAATAGATGTCTTCACCGCCCAGTATCGCCGCAAAGGAAGGAAGCGCCGAGTTGCGGACAAAGTCCGGCAGCCGGGTTTCGTAAATGCGGACCCTGAGCTGGGCGCCCATGGCAGCCTGTACGACCTTAGGGCTGTAAGGGTCGGTGCAGTCGGGAGAGCAGACAACGTGGCCGATGCCAAACCAGTCGGCAATCCGGAGAATGGTGCCCATGTTCCCCGGGTCGCGGATGCCGTCCAGTGCAATGCACCAGTCGTTGATGGCCACCGGCCCGGGATCAGGAGTATGTTCTACGACCAGCAGCACCTTGTTGGGTGTCTGTAAGCCGGATACCGACTTCAGTTCGGCCTCTGTGACGGCTATCACCTGTGCTTCCGGGTGTGCTTTGATCTGCGCCTGATGCGCCTCCAGCCATTCGCCTGTGCCCAGGATCATCCGGATTTTCCCGGCGGCATGCAGCCATTCGAGCGCAATCTTTTCGCCTTCGGCAACAAAGCACTGATTTTCTTTACGAAATTTTAGTAATGCTAATGAACGAATGTATTTACTTTGCGTTTTTGAAAGCATAAGGCTGCAAAGCTAAGTAATTGCAGATAGCGAAAATAATGACCGGACTGGAATTGAACAAGGGGGGTAAAAAGTTGCTGCATTGCCTGTGGCTGGTATGCCTGTTTTTGTACAGCTGCAAGAGTACGAAGCATGTGCCGGAAGGGCAATACCTGCTGAGCGCCAACCGCCTGAAGATCAAGTCTGATAAGACGATCACCAACAAAGGGGTGCTTGAGGACCAGTTGAACATACTGGTGCTGCAAAAGCCCAACACTTACTGGAGCGGTATTTTCCCGTTTAAACTCTGGCGTTTCAATGCACGCTTCGCCAAATACGGCAATACCCCCCAGACCGACCTGCCCAAATCCATAGAGCGGCCGGTGTTGTACGACAGCGCTTTGCAAAGGAGGACCGCCACAAATATGAAGAGCTTCCTGATGAACCAGGGCTACTTCAACGCCCAGGTGACGGATACCGTACGCTTTAAAAAGAAGAAAGCGTATGCTTCCTACAATATCGTCACCGGGCTGAACTACCTGGTGGATACGGTGTTCGTGGATGCCGACAACAAGACGATCGGGGACATTATCCGGAACAATATGGACAAGACCCTGTTCAAAAAAGAAAAGCAATACTCCAAGGCCCTGGCGGACGAGGAGCGGACCCGCATCATTACCCTGCTGCAAAACCACGGGTACTATAAATTTTCGCAGGACAATGTGGCCTTTGAACTGGATACGGTGAGCAAGGAAAAATTCCGCGATGCGGAAAACCTGTTCGAAAGCGCCATCAACTTCCTGACCCTGCAAAAACGGCAAAAGAAATTGTCGCT
>JAEUVW010000141.1 GCA_016786525.1 Chitinophagaceae bacterium | reverse complement strand
AAGTATAAAAAAGATCATTCCTAGCTCTCCGGCACTACCAGGCGGAAGCCCATACCGTGGATATTCACGATCTCTACGGAAGAGTCATCTTTCAGGTATTTGCGCAGTTTGGCAATGTATACGTCCATACTGCGGCCGTTGAAATAGGTGTCGCTGCCCCAGATACGTTTCAGGGCCTGCTCGCGGGGCAGCAGGTCGTTTTTGTATTCTGCCAGCATCAGCAGCAGCTCATTTTCTTTAGGAGACAAAGTCTGCGTGTTGCCATCGGCGCTCAGGGAGCGGATCTTGCTGTTGAACTCGTACTTGCCGATCTTGAATTCGATCTGCGCATGTTGTTTTTCATTCAGCTCCTGGTTGCGTTTCAGCACCGCTTTGATCTTGTGCAGCAATACATCGCTGTCAAAAGGTTTGGTGATGTAGTCATCCGCGCCCAGTTTGTACCCGTTCAGGATATCGTCCTTCATGCTTTTGGCAGAAAGGAAAAACAGGGGAACGTCCGGATCCACATTGCGGATCTCTTCTGCCAGGGTAAAGCCGTCCATATTGGGCATCATCACATCCAGCAGGCATATATCAAATTTTTCGCGGCGGAAGGCAGCAAGGCCCAGGATACCGTCGCGGCAAAGTTCTACGATCAGATCATTGAGTTCGAGGAAGTTTTTGAGTACAATACCAAAGTTGGTATCGTCTTCCACGAGCAGCACTTTAGATTTTTCTTTTTCCATATTTTTTAGTTTCGAATGCTCAAATGTAATCGAACAGCAGAGCAGAACCTAGATGATTTCAACAAATTTATATTTTTGATAACTTTTGCCAAGCCTGACCCAGGTAGGGAACCAGGTCGCCCGAATTCATCGCCTGCTGACCAAGGTATTGCCCGGCAATGTCGCCCGAAAGACCATGCAGGTATACACCGAGCAAGGCTGCTTTGTCTGCAGGATATCCCTGCGCCAGCAGGCCCGCCAGCAAGCCTGTGAGCACATCGCCGCTGCCGCCTTTGGCCATACCCGCGTTGCCGCTGGTATTGTAAAAACAGTCTCCGTCCGGAGTAACGATCACCGTACGGTGCCCTTTGAGCACAATACAGACCTTGTACTTCATGGCCTGCATGCGCACGTGCTCTACCCGCTGCATGCTGTTGCTGCTTTTGCCGAACAGGCGTTCACATTCTCCTACATGGGGTGTCAGGATAGAGTTTTCCGGTATTTTGTTCATCAGTTCCTGGTGCTGTGCCAGTATGTTCAATGCATCCGCATCAAATACCGTAGGCAGGTCGGTATGGTCCATGAATTTTGAAAAGGCCCGCACGGTTGCATCGTCGGTACCCATGCCGGGGCCGATGCCAAAGGCTGTCGCCTGCTCCTGGTGCCCGATCTCCTCCAGGTACCCTGTACCGGAGGTCGTACACATGGCCTCCGGCGCCGACGTTTGTACCGGGATATAACAATGCTCCGGTATAATGCTGCTGACCAGGCCCGCACCCGAACGCAGCGCTGCTTTTATTGCCAGCACGACTGCTCCGCTTTTCCCTTTGCTGCCCCCGACCAAAAAGGCATGGCCATGCTGGTTCTTGTAGGAAAACGGTTCCCGCTGTTTGATAAACGCTGCGACCCGGTCTTCTTCAACCGTTTGATAATGGGTATGGGTCGCCTCAATAAAAGTAGGGTGCAGGCCGATGTCCAGGAGATGGATGTCTCCGCAATGCCGGGCGGTTTCCGGGTGCAGGAAACTCCGTTTGAACAACTGGAAGCTCAGGGTTTCATTGGCCGATAGCACTGCTTCTCCCGCTGCCGGCAGGTTGTCGGCCGGCAGGCCGCTGGGCATGTCTATCGCGATCTTGTAATTGGGCAGCTGGTTCATGTGCCCGAAAAAATCCGCCATCCATCCCGTAACGCCATGACTTAAACCGGTACCGAGTATGGCGTCTATAACGACCACCGGTGCGGGCAAATCTGCCAGGAAGGTCTCGGGCGCCACATATTCTACCAGTGCCGCATTGATGCGCAGCAGCTTGTTCAGGTTCGTTTTGTTTTCAGGGGAAATCTCAGCCCGGTGCTGCAGGGCGAACACTTTAACGGCATAGTTGTGCTGCAGTAAGACGCGCGCCAGCGCCAGTCCGTCGGCACCGTTGTTGCCCATGCCGCAAAGCAATACGAATGGCGTATCTGCAGGGAAGCGCGCCATAATGTGCGCAGCGCAGGCCGTTGCCGCTCTTTCAACCAGGTCGTTTGCTGTAATGCCGGTAGCATGTATCGTATAGGCATCACAGGCCTTTATTTGTGCTGCGGAAAAGATCTTCATGCGCTTGCTTCATTTTATTGTTGACAAATTTGAGCAATAAAAAGCAGTCACTATGATAATTTTTCTACAAAACCAGACAGGCGCTGCATGAGTTTTTGTTGGTTGTGGTTGTCCTGCAGCAAGTCGAATGCATTGGTAACAATGCGTTGCGCCTGCTCCGGGTGCTGGCTGCACCAATATACTGCAGCGGCAAACTCCTGCGGGGTATCCGCTTTGAGGAAATGAACCCTGTCCAGTGCATCGATACCCTGTATGCCAACACCGGTACTGATCACTAGTTTGCCCGCTGCCATGGCTTCCAGGGTCTTCACCCTGATGCCTGAGCCGGAACGCACCGGTACCAGCAGCATTTTCCTGGCAGCGATAAAATCCGCTGCATTGTCTACTTCTCCGGCGCAAAAAAACTCCGGCCCGGTGCAGCCTTTAAACTGTTCCGGCATATTCCGCCCGGCAAACTGGAAGGAAAAGCCGGGCGTTTGGCGGGTGATGGCCGGCACAATGGAGTCCTGCATCCACTCCATAGCTTCCACATTGGGCCGCCAGTCCATCGCGCCGATATGATAGGCTGGCCAGCCCTGCACGGTGCAGGGCTGCAGTTGTTCGGCTGCGATGTCGATGCCATAGGGAATGCTGATCATGGGCGTGCTGCAGCCCGAGTGCCGGATATAGTTGGCGTCGGGATTTGAGATGGCCACCAGGGCATCGGATTCGGCCCATACCTTGCGCTCGTAACGGGCAATCCGTTTGGCCAGGTTGTGCAGGTACTGCTTTTTGAGTGCGGATCTTGTCTCTGCCGCCAGGCGTTTCCATACTTCTTCTTCCACATTATGCAGGCGCTGCAGCAGTAAGGCATTGCTGTGTTGCCGGATCACTGTGGCATATTCGTGCAGGTAAATGCTTTCCAGCTGTATGATGCCGGGGTTTATTTTTTTGATGGCGGCCGCCAGCCGATTGGAAAAAT
>JAEUVW010000281.1 GCA_016786525.1 Chitinophagaceae bacterium | reverse complement strand
AAACAGAATGCTGATGCCAATAAACGGTTTTTCGGACAAAGCACTGCTGCCTCATTTGTAGTTTAATAAAGCTGCCGACTGATCTGCAGCTGCCCGGAAACCGGGCAGCTATTTTTTTGTAATTATTCCTTATACAGGATCACAAATTCTACACGGCGGTTCAGGGCGCGGCCTTCTTCTGTTTCGTTGCTGGCTACAGGGTGCCGCATACCCATTCCCCAGGTATTGATCCGCTCGGGCTGCACCTTAAATTGCGAAAGGACGATCTTGGCGGAATCTGCGCGCCGCGACGACAATTCATTATTATAGTGCTCTGCGCCTTTGTTGTCGGTATGGCCGTTGACCAGTATGGCCGTTCGGTCAAATTTATTCAGGGCAGTGGCAAAGCGTTGCATCTTGGGTATGATGGTCCCGCTGATGGATGCACTGTTGAAGTCAAACATCAGGTTGCTGGGGAAGATGACTTTGACCGTGTCGTTCAGCTGCGATACATGGGCTGAGGATTTCAGGCTGCGTTTCAGCTTTTTATAGGTCTTACGCATGTAGGCGTGTTTGGTTTTCGGTGTGCCGCAGGAAGAGGCAACCATTTGGGCCGAAAACAAGACTACAATAATCAACAGGAGTTTCTTGGGATTCATTTCGGATATGTTTTTCCGTGCAAAAATAACTAATTGACCACCATTTTGAACCCTACGCCATGAATGGTCTGAATCTCTACTCCTTCCTGCCCCTTGATGTATTTCCTGAGTTTGGTAATGAATACATCCATGCTGCGGCCCAGGAAATAATCGTCTTTGCCCCAGATCTTGGTCAGGATGTCTTCCCTTTTCAGTACCGTATTGGCGTTCTGGTAAAAATATTTGAACAGTTCCGCTTCCCGCTGCGTCAACTGGATGACGCTTTCCGGTGTCTTGAGTTCCAGGTTTTTAAAATCAAAGGCCAGCTGGCCGATCATCACCGGTTCCGTCATTTCGCCCTGCTTTTTCTGGGTACGCTTCAGGAATACTTCCATGCGCAACAACAGCTCCTGCATGTTGAAGGGTTTGGTAATATAATCGTCCACTCCTTTTTGAAAGCCGGATATCTTGGATTCGTCTGAGCCCAGCGCGGTGAGCATCAATATGGGTATAGACTCATTTTTTTTCCGGATCTGGGCCGCCAGGGTAAGACCGTCTTTTTTGGGCAACATCACATCCAGCAGGCAAATATCAAACGTGTTGCGCATAAACTGCTGCCAGCCCGTCTCTCCATCTACGCAGTAGGTAACCTCGTAGCTGTTTTCTTCGAGATTGTCTTTGAGTATAAAGGCCAGGGAAGCATCATCTTCCACCAGCAATACTTTTGCTTTAGTCATGTTTTTACAGTTTAGGACAAGCACGGAAAGCTTAGCGTAAATATAGTTCCTTTTGCCAAATCGCTTGTAAACGATACGTTACCGGAATGCAGGCGCGTGATACTCAGCACATAATTGAGGCCCAGGCCGAACCCTTTCACATTATGTACGTTGCCGGTAGGTACCCGGTAGAACTTTTTAAACAGGTGCTTGTGGTACTTTTTAGAAATGCCGATACCGTTGTCGGCCACAGAAATAACGATCCTTCCTTTTTCTTCCTTTAAAACAATGCTGATGACCGGGCTGTGTTCGCAGTACTTGATCGCATTGTCCAGCAGGTTGCGGATCACATTCGTCAGGTGCAGGCGGTCTCCATAGAAGGCTACGGGAGCGGAAGGCATATCCAGCGTGATGGTCCCATGACGCGTATCGACCAGGTTCTGGAAACTTTCTTTTACACCCAGCAGGATGTCCTGCCATACGATCTTTTCCTTTTGCAGGACCATTTTGCCTTTATCGGACTGGGCCATCTGCAGTACCCGCTCCACCTGTGCGCTCAGCTGGGTGCTTTCTTTCAGGATGATGTCTGCATAGTTGCGCAGGCGCTGCGGTTTGCGGATGATGTCTTCATGCTGCAGTACAGAGGCGCTCATCTGTATGGACGCCAACGGGGTCTTCAGCTCATGCGTCATGTTGTTGACAAAGTTCTTTTGTACTTCCCCCAGCCGCTTTTGCTTCAGGATGATGAACAAAAGGTAGCCTAGGAATACGATGACACAGATCAGTACGGCCGAAGAGATAAACCAGATACTCATCTGGGATACCAGTAATTGCTGCCTGTTGGGAAAGTACACACCAAAATAGTAATTCTCTCTTTTGATGTTCGGGAAGGCGACCAGTTCTGCGGGCTTTTTGTCGCCGCCGGCTACCTGTACGTGGGCCTGGTAATTGACCTTTTCGCTCATACAATCGTATAAGCCGAACTGGAAATCCGTAACCAGGTTTTGCCGGGCAAATGCTTTTTCGATAAAGTGCTGCAGTACTTCTTTTTCAACAAAGACATTGATCTGCACCACGTAGTAATCGTCGGTTATTTTTTCTACGGGACTGTAATTAGGCAACTGCACCTCCTTCAGGGTCATCACGTCCTGGGCTACTTTGGACAGGGCCTTGTTTACATCGAAGTTGAACTCCGTCTGCTGCAGCGTATAGGCCCTTCTTACCCAGTAACTCTGGGTGATGATAATACCGGCGGACACCATGAGCGCCAGTATCATAATCAGTCTGATGGAGGCATTCTTCATGGGGGCTTACTTTACTTTAATACGGTCTTTGTTTTGCTGCAGGAAGGAGGCCCAGTCCTGTTTCTTTACAGTGCTTTTTTTCAGGGCCGCAGGCTTGTTTTTTTCCACTGGGCTTTTCATCTGGAAATGATGGCATAGGGCTACGGCAAGGGCATCTGTGGCATCCATAAACTCGGGCCGCTCTTCAAAATCCAGTATGCGTTGCAACATACCCCAGACCTGTTCTTTGCTTGCGGCGCCTTTGCCCGTGATGGACTGTTTGATTTTCCGGGGCGCATACTCCACCGCTTCCAGTTCGTGCATCATGGCGGCGGCAATGGCCACCCCCTGTGCCCGGCCCAGCTTGAGCATACTTTGTACGTTTTTGCCAAAGAAGGGAGCTTCGATCGCTACGGCACAGGGCTTATGCGTGCGGATCAGGCTTTCTATTTTTTTAAAGATCAGCGACAGGCGTTCCGGGTGGTTCTTGTATTTCGATAGCTGCAGTACGCCCATTTCCAGCAGTCGGGTCTTGCCGTTCCTGATACTGATCAGTCCGTAACCCATCACCAGAGTTCCGGGGTCAATTCCTAAAATAACCTGTTCCTGCGCCTGCAATTTGTGCTGAAATTATGGATACAAATGTATCGAATAATCAGGCAGGGGGAGCCGCTGCTCCTGTTATTGATTGGCAATTTATTAACCTATTTTATATTGCATTGCAGCGGACAATTTGTTGCTTTGCTTTAAAGATTAACAAATATCAACGCAACGGGATCAAACTTTGCAGTAGTTTGATCGTCCAATCAGTTACATGTGTTCTATAAAAGAAAAAACCCAATGAAGCGCCTCCTTTTTTTACTGCTCAGCCTGCTGCCTGTATCGGCTACCTATGCGCAGGCAGATTTTTGCCACATTAAGAATACCAGCTTTAAAGACGGAGAACGCCTGCTGTTCAAAGTATACTACAATATGAGCCCTTTGTGGATCCATGCCGGCAATGCTGTTTTTTCCGTAGCGTCCGAAACGCTGGACAAGCGAAAGGTGTTCCACATCAGCGGTGTCGGAAAGACCGCATCGTCTTACGAATGGTTCTACAAAGTGAATGACAAGTATGAAACTTTCCTGGACGAGGAAACCCTGGCTCCGCAACGTTTTATCCGCAATGTGAACGAAGGCGGGTTTAAAATATACAACTATGTCAACTTCAACCACAAAGCCGGCAAGGCTGTAAGCACCAATGGCGTCTTTGATGTACCGAAGTGCACCCAGGATGTGCTTTCCGCCATTTACTTCGCCCGCAATATCGACTACAACAAATACAAGCCGGGAGACAAGATCCCGTTCAAGATGTTCCTGGACGACCAGCTCTATGAGCTCTATATCCGCTATGTGGGTAAAGAAGTGATCGAAACGAAATATGGCAAATTCAATGCGATCAAGATCACCCCTTTGCTGATAGAGGGCACTATCTTTAAAGGCGGGGAGAAAATGGCGGTATGGGTCAGCGACGATGCCAACCATATTCCGCTGCGTGTCAGCAGCCCGATCCTGATCGGCAGTATAAAGGTGGATATGATGGAATACGACAACCTGCGCAACCCGCTGACAGCGCTGATCAAAAAGAAATAAGAAACTAAAAATGAAGAATGGGTAATGATTAGTGAATCATGTGGCTCGTGAAGACATTCCGGATCGCCAATGGTCACAGGAACCATATTCCTCACATTCCTTACTGTTGCAGCACGCTTAGTTTTTCCGCCGGGGCACCACCGGCACTGCCGAGGTATCGAATGGCATTCTCATCTTTTTCTCTGTCGTTTTCATATTGATATCGCTGTCGTCCGGGTACAGGCGGGTATCTCCCTGGCTGCTGCTGACCTTTTTGGGTGTACAGGCATAAGCCAGTACCGCAACAGTGCTGCAGAGCAGTAAGTACCTCAATGCCTGGGGGAAACGCTTCATTCCGGTGGTTTTGTCTGTAAAATACAAAGAAATGCAATGCCGGTACCTTTAAGGGTTTACTAAATAAAAACCCGCCTTTCCTTACATTGCAGTACAGCACATAACTTCGCGTATGTTTTCAAAAGACAGGGTTTTACAACAAGCCATACAGTCCATACACCTGCAATCGGCCTCCATCGCTTTGCTGGAGAACTATATCGGGGATCATTTCGCCGAAGCCGTGAACGCCATCTACCAGTGCAAAGGCCGCCTGGTGATATCCGGTATCGGTAAAAGCGCCATTGTAGCGCAGAAGATCGTCGCTACGATGAACTCCACGGGCACGGCAGCACTCTATATGCATGCCGCCGACGCCATACACGGCGACCTGGGCATGATACAGGAAGATGATATCGTGCTCGTGATCTCCAAAAGCGGTGAAAGCCCGGAGATCAAAGTGCTGGTACCCCTGGTGAAAAACTTCGGCAATACCGTGATCGCCCTCTGCGGCAATGAAAAGTCGTACCTCGCCACGCATGCAGACCTGTTCCTGAACTGTACGGTAGAAAAAGAAGCCTGTCCGAACAACCTGGCCCCGACCACCAGTACTACAGTGCAGATGGTGATGGGCGATGCGCTGGCCATCTGCCTGCTCAGCCTGAAAGGCTTTACCGAGAAGGACTTTGCGCGCTACCATCCCGGCGGATCGCTTGGCAAACGCCTGTACCTCCGGGTGCAGGACCTGACCGGCATGAATGAACACCCGAAGGTATACCTGGACAGCACGGTCCGTGAGATCATTGTGGAAATATCAGGCAAGCGCCTGGGTGCCACAGCAGTGCTGGACGCAGCGGAAAATATACTCGGCATCATTACCGACGGCGATATCCGGCGCATGCTGCAGCAATACACAGACGTAGACCCCCTGCGGGCCAAAGACATTTATTCCCCGCAGCCGAAGAGCATCGAAAAAGGAGAGCTGGCCGTGCAGGCCCTGGAACTGATGCGTGCGCACGACATTTCCCAGCTGCTCGTTACAGATGGCGGGAAGTATGCCGGTATGCTGCATGTACACGACCTGGTACGGGAAGGCATTATTTGATCATAGTTTTTAGTCCAATACAACAGATGAACGCAACAGCAGCAATCACAGCAAAACCAAGAACATTTTTACCGGAGCATTTTGTCCTGAGCGACTGGGCATCCGTAGCTCCTTTTTTCGAAGAGCTGAAAGGCAGGAATATCGATACGCCGCAGGCTTTGCAGCAATGGCTGTCCGACCTGAGCGAACTCGAATCGGTGATCGGGGAAGACGCCTGCTGGCGCCAGATTAAAATGACCTGCGATACGACTGACCCTGCACTGGAAGAGGCCTTCAGCTACTTCGTGACGGAAATCGAGCCGCAGATGAAACCCTACGCGTTCGCCATCAATAAGAAACTGCTGGACAGCCCCTTTGCCAAAGAGCTGGATCAAAAGGTATTTTTTCCGTACCTGCGCAATGTAGAAAACAGCGTAGCCCTGTTCCGGGAAGAAAATATCGCCCTGCAATCTGAGATCAGCCTGCTGGCACAGCAATATGGGGTGATCAATGGTAAAATGACAGTGAGCATAGAAGGTAAGGAGCAGACCCTGCAACAGGCAGCCAAATTACTTCATGAACCGGACCGTACATTGCGCCGGGAGGTATTTACTGCCGTTTCGTCGCGGAGGCTGGAGGATAAGGATACGCTGAACGAATTGTTTGACCGCCTGCTGGCGCTGCGCCACCATGTAGCCCTCAATGCAGGATTCGACAATTACCGCGATTATAAATTCCGCGAACTGGGCCGTTTCGATTACACACCCGAAGACTGCTTTGCTTTTCATGCCGCGGTAAAAGAGCATATCGTTCCCCTGCAGAGGGAACTGCTGGAGCACCGGCGCAGAGCGTTGGGACTGGAGCAGCTGAAGCCCTATGATACCGACGCAGAACCTGTGGGCAGGACACCCCTGCAGCCCTTTAAAAACGGATCGGAACTGCTGGAGAAGTCCATCACGGTCTTTTCAAAACTGCGTCCCTTCTTCGGCGATTGCCTGGACAAAATGAGGAGCATGGGCCGTATGGACCTGGACAGCCGCATCGGCAAGGCGCCGGGTGGCTACAATTGCCCCCTGCCCGAGTCCGGCGTACCCTTTATCTTTATGAATGCTGCCGGAACCGTGAATGACCTGATCACGATGATGCATGAAGGCGGCCACGCGGTTCATTCTTTCCTGTCGCATAAGCTGCCCCTGTCTGCAATGAAGGAGTACCCGATGGAGATCGCCGAACTGGCCAGCATGAGCATGGAGCTGTTTACATTAGAGTACTGGAGCGACTTCTTTACATCGGAAGACGAATGCCGCAGGGCACAATGGGAAGAGCTCGAACGGGTGATCGACGTACTGCCCTGGATCGCCATCATTGATAAATTCCAGCACTGGCTGTATACCCATCCCGGTCACAGCGTAGCGGAAAGAGAGGCGATGTGGCTGGAGATACACAAGGAGTTTTCTACAGGCAATGTGGACTGGAGCGATTTTGAGGCATATCGTCATAACCTGTGGCAGAAACAGCTGCACCTGTTTGAAGTGCCGTTTTACTATATCGAATACGGTATTGCACAATTGGGCGCAATTGCCATGTGGCGACAATACAAAGAAAACAGGGAGCAGGCGCTGGACAACTACATGTCAGCGCTCAGTGCAGGATATACCAAAACGTTGAAAGAATTGTACGATATCGCCGGCATTCGTTTCGACTTCTCTCCGGCCTATATCAAAGAGCTTTCTGCTTTCGTGCACCAGCAAATGCAGCAACTCAATAAAGCGTAGCAATGGCAAAAACAAAAACGGCATTTTTTTGCCAGCAATGCGGGCACGAGTCCCCGAAGTGGACGGGCAAATGTACTTCCTGCGGGGCCTGGAACAGCTACGTCGAAGAGGTCGTGCAGCGCGAGGACAAAGCACAGGCAAAAGATACATTTGTCTGGGAGGCGCAGGGCAAAGAAGCCCGCCAGGCGCACCGTATGGATGAAGTAGTGGTACAGGACGAACCCCGGATCGTCCTGCAGGATGCAGAGTTGAACCGTACCCTGGGCGGCGGACTGGTACCCGGCTCGGTAACACTGGTGGCCGGCGAACCGGGCATTGGCAAGAGTACGCTCTTCCTGCAGACGGCTTTGCAATGGCGCAACGGTATCGTGCTGTATGTGTCGGGGGAGGAAAGCATGCAGCAGATCAAAATGAGGGCAGAGCGTGTAGGCCCCTCCAATGAGCTGCTGTACCTGCTCAGCGCCACGGAGACGGCTGGTATATTCCGTGAAGCACAGCGCATCAAACCCCGCCTGCTCATCATCGATTCGATACAAACGCTGGAATCTCCCTACGTTGCTTCATCGGCCGGCAGTGTGTCCCAGGTCAGGGAATGCGCAGCGGAGCTGGCACGCTTCGCCAAGACGTCCAATATCCCGGTCATCATCATCGGTCACATTACGAAAGACGGATCCATTGCCGGCCCGAAAGTGCTGGAGCATATGGTCGATACCGTATTGCAGTTTGAAGGCGACCGGCACTATGCCTATCGTATGCTGCGTACCCTGAAGAACCGCTTCGGTTCTACGTCGGAACTGGGCATCTATGAAATGGCCACCGGCGGCATGCGTGCGGTCAGCAACCCGTCGGAAATCCTGCTGACACAGCACAAGGAACCCCTGAGCGGTATAGCCATCGCGGCCACCATGGAGGGCATGCGCCCCCTGATGATCGAGGTGCAGGCCCTGGTCACGCAGGCCGTGTACGGAACCCCCCAGCGTACCGTCAGCGGCCTGGATCTGCGCCGCCTGCAATTGCTGCTGGCGGTACTGGAAAAGCGCGGCGGCTTCCACTTTGGTGTGAAGGACGTATTTGTAAACATTGCTGGCGGCATCAAAGTAGAAGACCCGTCTATAGAGTTAGCCCTTGTGTGCGCACTGCTTTCGTCCTACGAAGACAGGGCGCTGCCTTCCAATATCGGCATGGTCGGAGAGGTGGGACTGAGCGGAGAGATCAGGGCCGTAAGCCGTATCGAACAGCGCATAGCGGAAGCCGATAAGCTGGGTATGGATATGATCCTGATCCCGCAAGCCAATGCAAGGGGCCTTCAACTCAGCCAATACCGCATTGCCGTAAAGATGGCTGCGAAGGTGGAAGATGTGTACCGGATGATGTTCTAGGTGTTTTTCCTGAATTATGTTATCACATTATTAACCAGGGCTTTTCGGCCTAAAAAAATTTGGCCAGTTTTTCAGTTTTTTTAGTTTTGCGCAGCTTTGATATATATATTAATATTAAGGCGCATTGATTGATGAACAGCGCCGTAGCATTTGCCGGGCACAAGATAAAAGTGGAGTCCAGGAACCACTCAAATCAACGGGGCGAAACTGAAAAGCCATATGAGTAAGACCTTTAAAACAATCTTTTTATGAAAAAAATGAAAATCGCTATGCTGGCTTCAGCAGTAGCCCTGCTGTCAAGCTGCTCCCTGACTATGCCTGTAAACGCTACAAGCAATACCGTTGGTAACAAAGTTGGCCGTTCTAAAGCTACAATCATCCTGAGTGTACTGGCCTTCAACCAGGACGCTTCTATCCGCAGTGCTGCTAAAAACGGTGGTATCACTAAAATCTCTACAGTAGATATCAAACAAACCAGCATCCTGGGTATCTATGGTACTTACGAAACAATCGTTACAGGAGAATAAGCTACTGCTTTAACTGAATGATATCAAGGTGTAGCTATAGCTGCACCTTGTTTTTTTAGCAGCAATAATACCAGTTTATGAAGACAAAGATTTTAGCCATTGCCTGCCTGTTCCTGCTCTGGACGTCCTGCAGCCGGGAAAATGAAAAGGAGCTGACCTTGTTCAACGGCTTTAAGTTTGCTACAGACAGCACGGAGCAGCTGGCAGACCGCGACTCCCTGGCGCAGATCCCGTACACAAAGTATTTCAACAATATGGAGCAGGTACAGGTTCCCCTGTACCGGGTCATTGAGGGAAAAGAATACCGCATTTACCTGGGCATCCCTTTTCATACCACTTTGGGCAAGCTGGCCGCCTTCAGGAAAGAAAAGCCAATGGCCGACACCGTTCTGCAGCTCAGTGAAAGCAATACGGCTTTTTACCGCTGCTTTATCAAAGATTCCCTTTATCTTACAGAATATATCCAGCCTCTGGATAGTACTTCGATGATCTGCGTGTATGCGGTAAGCAAAGATGCGCAAGTCGCCGCCACACGACTGTCGGAAGCACAACTGAAGGCCAGGATCATTAAATAGATACGCGTTTATGTTTCAGAAATATTTTCAAAAGAGCTTTGCCGCAGTCCTGTTATCCTTTGTGTTCACCGGCTGCCTGACCATTCGGCCTGCAGCTGTTAAAGCAGGCAAGAGCCTGTATGAGACCTTCCTGGCCGGTAACGGTCATACGATGTATTTCCTGAAGCCTTTGCATTTTAAAACCCAGGCCGGGAAAGGGGCTATCGACATGGATTTTACATTCAGTCATAAAAACGTGAGCACAGATACTGTATCCATTAAGTTTTCTGTACTGGATGAGCAGGTGCTTAAATCGGTAGACAGCATGCGCATCATCAGCGGTACGACCTCTGTCCTGCTAAAACCCCTGACCCATATGTTTTCAGACAGGGGGCATGGCGAGTATATCAACCGCTTCAGTACGATAACGGGCCTGGACAACCTTAAAGCCCTGTTCGATCATACAGACTGGTCTATCAAAGTCTATAGCAACGGTCAGTCCCGTACCTATGTTGCTTCCGGCAAAACGGAAAAGAATATAGACCGGTTACGGCAGCATGTTTTTGCGGTGCTGTAGCTGATGCGGCAATTGGTTAATCGGACAATTCGTCAATGTGTCAATGTGTCAATTGGCTAATGAGGCAATCGGGTAATGTGGGTAATGGGACAATTGGGCAATGTGGTAATTGGTCAATTTAGGCAATTACCTAATGTGGGCAATGTGTGTCATGTGAACCCCACTGACCTTTACACGGTCATCCCTACGCCAGGAGGGACCTCTACACAAGTCTGTGTTCAATGTATCAATTGGTTAATGAGGCAATCGGGTTAATGTGTCAATGTGTGTAACGTAAACCCAACTGATCATTGCACGGTCATCCGTTGCGGGAACGGACTGGCTATTGCTTCACCGGGTTCTGGTTGCGGTAGACCAGGGACAGGATAATGTACAGGACGAACAATACCGGTATGGCTGCGAAGCTGATGAACGGGAACAATACAATGGCTGCTGCGATCAAAGTAAGGCGCGGCCACAGGCTCTTCAGATCCCAGCGCGAGGGCATCAGTTTAAAGAAGGTGATCCTGGAAACCATCAGCCAGGAAACCAGCGCAATAATGGCATACAACACCCAGGTATGTTTAAAATATACCCCTGCAGACGGTACGTATAAATTGATCAGCGGAAAAGAGGCGATAAAAATACCGACAGCGGGAATGGGAAGACCTGTAAACGTAGAGCCGGTAGCGGCAGATACATTAAAACGGGCCAGCCTCAGGGCGCCGAAGCAGGCCACCAAAAATGCCGGTGTCATAGACCACATGCTCACTTCCATAGCGTCGGGCTGGGCAATATTGGCCGCCCAGAGCATCTTGAACAGGATCATGGACGGGGCCACGCCAAAGCTCACGCAGTCTGCCAGCGAATCCAGGTCTTTACCAATCGGGGAAAACAATTTCAATGTGCGTGCTGCCAGGCCATCCAGCACATCCAGCACCGCTGCTATCGCAATAAACACAGAGCCCCAGTAGGCCTGCTCCGTGCCGGTGATCCAATAGGGAACACCGCCCAGCTCTACGAGGTAAGGCTGGGAGCTCATGATAAAGGCAATGGCAATACAGCCGCAAAAAAGATTGCCCAGGGTAAGGATATTCGGTAAATGCTTCATTTGAAGGGTGTCTTCTTTTATTGTTTACGCAGCCGCAAAATAAGCTTTTAATTCATTGATCGGTGCAGGGTAGCGCAGCCGGTCTTATGCGCTAGTAAGCCAACAGTTTTTTCATGACTTCTTCTATGCGCGCTTTGGCCAGGAAGTTCTGTTCCAGCTCTATGGAAAAAGGAACGGGTGTGTCCAGGCTGGCGCAGCGCAGTACGGGCGCATCCAGCTGTTTGAAGCAGTGCTCCGTGATCCAGGCGGAAAGTTCGCCGCCGATGCCCCCGATCAGTGTATCTTCATGCAGGATCATCACCTTGCCTGTACGTGCCACGGAGGCCTTGATCGCCTCGTAGTCCAGGGGTAGCAAGGTACGCAGGTCCAGGATGTCCAGGGAAAGCTCCGGGTGTTTCGCCGCATACTCTTTCGCCCAGTGTACGCCGGAGCCATAGGTAATGATGCTGGCATCCGAACCCTCCTGTACCAGCCGGGCTTTGCCGATCTCTACGGAATAGTCGCCTTCGGGTACCGGGCCGGATACGCTGCGGTACAGGGCTTTGTGCTCGAAGAAAATAACAGGATTAGGGTCGTCGAAAGAAGCGATCAGCAAACCTTTGGCATCTTCCGGGGTAGAGGGGTAGACCACTTTCAGGCCGGGGGTATGGACGAACCAGGCTTCGTTGCTCTGGGAATGGAAAGGCCCTGCCCCGACCCCGCCGCCTGTAGGCATACGCACCACCACGTCGGCGTTCTGCCCCCAGCGGTAGTGGATCTTGGCCAGGTTGTTGATGATCTGGTTAAAGCCCACGGTAACAAAGTCGGCAAACTGCATTTCCATCATCGACTTGTAGCCTTTCAGCGACAGGCCCAGGGCCGCACCGACGATAGCGCTTTCGCAGATCGGGGTATTGCGTACCCGCTCTTTACCAAATTCCTCCACAAAGCCTTCCGTGACTTTAAACGCCCCGCCGTACTCTGCGATATCCTGCCCCATCAGGACCAGTTCCGGGTACTTTTTCATCGAGATCCTCATGGCATCGCTGATGGCCTGTATCATCTTCATTTCCGAAGAAGCATTGCCCTGCGGAGCCCGGGCAGCGCCGTTGTGTGCCTTATAAATATCGTTTACTTCTTCTGCCGTATCGGGTACGATCGCGGCTGCGGCAAAGCCTTCAGCGATACCGTCTTCAATTTCTTTCCGGATGCCTTCCCTGATCCGCTCGATATCCTGGTCGGACAAAAGGCCTTCCTGTTGCAGGTACTGTTCGTAATTGCTTAAAGGGTCCTTTTTGCCCCAGGTCTCAAACAGCTCTTTCGGAACATACTTCACACCACTGGCCTCTTCATGCCCGCGCATGCGGAAGGTCATGCATTCGATCAGGATGGGTTTTTGTTCTTTGATGCAATATTCCCGGGCTTCCTTTACCGTATTGTACACTTCAAGGATATTGTTGCCGTCTATGGTGATGCCTTTCATGCCATAACCGACCGCGCGGTCGGCAAGCTGTGCACAGGCATACTGCTCGTTCACGGGCGTGCTGAGCCCATACCCGTTATTTTCTATGATGAAAATGACCGGCAGGTTCCAGACGGCGGCTACGTTGAGTGCCTCATGAAAATCGCCTTCGCTGGTGCCCCCGTCGCCACTGAAGGCTACAGAAACTTTTGCTTCTTTATTCAGTTTATGGGCCAGGGCCACCCCGTCTGCCAGGGCCATCTGCGGGCCCAGGTGGGAGATCATGCCGCAAATATGGTATTCGTTGGTGCCGAAGTGGAAGGAACGCTCCCTGCCTTTGGAAAAGCCGTCTTTACTGCCCTGCCATTGCATGAACAGCTTGGCAAAAGGGATTTTCCGTGCGGTAAATACGCCCAGGTTGCGGTGCAGGGGCATGATGTACTCATCTTCGTCCAGTGCCAGCGTGGTGCCTACAGCTATGGCCTCCTGGCCGATACCGCTGAACCATTTACTGATCCTGCCCTGGCGCAGCAAGACCAGCATTTTTTCTTCGATCATCCTTGGCCGAAGCAATTCAGTATACAGTTGCAATAATTGTTCTGTTGACAATCCCTTTTTCCGGAACTCCATAATACGCTGAAATAATGAGGGACAAAGGTAATCCTGCCGGCCGAGAATTAAGGCTTGCATTTTTAAAGACTTACAGGGTTTCAAAAACCGTTAAACCTATAAGGTTTCAAAAACCTTATAGGTTTCGATGCAGTCTTTCCGGCATAAAAAAACCCCCGGTTTGTGTTCCGGAGGTTTTTTCAGAAGAATGAAGAAGCACTTTATTTCCTGGCTTCCAGTTCAGCGATCCTTTTTTCAAGTTTTTCGATGATCGCCTGCTGCTCCTGTACGGCTTTTACCAGCATAGGGGTGAATTCGGCATACTTCACGCCGTAGGCGTCTGCATAGTCCGAACCCCGTTTACCGGTTTCCCTGTCGATGCCTGCTGCTTCGTGGATCACCAGGTCCGGCGCCGTCTCGCTGAGCTCCTGCGCCGAAAAACCATAGTTTACCCCCGTACCCAGGCGCAGGTTCTCGTTTTTCCAGTTGTAAGAGATCGGTTTCAATTTCATCAATGTACTTAAGCCGGTACTCAGCGGCTGTATATTGGTCTTATAACGCTCGTCGGAGGTCTGTATGGTTCCGTTTACGGCCCATACCGCGGTCCAGCGGTAGCCGGAGGCCCCGCAGGACATGACGTTGTCGTTCGTAGGGCGGAAGGCGTTGCTGATGCCATCCATCAGCATTTTGCTGGTCAGGCTCGATGTGGGTGTTGCTCCATACAGGAAGCTCAGGTAAGAGCCGCCGTTTGCTACAGCGTTAACCGGGCCCGTGGTGTTATTGGCAAGTGCCATGCCGGTCCATCCGCCATGATCACCTATGTTGCTCAGGCCACCGAATTTATCAAAAATCGTCAATTCCGTTTTAGGATAGCGCGTACCGATACCCACCCGGCCTATGGAATCAATCGTCATTTTCGGTGTGGCGGTAATGCACAGGTGCAGGCTGCCCTCCGTATTACTGCCGCCGGTACCAAAGTCCACATCCTCATTTTTACCGGAGTAGCTACCGAGATAGCCCCTGTACAGGCCCTTTTCATAAAACCCCCACCACAGGCTGGAAGTCGTAGTGCCCTGCAGGCCTGTACCGCCGGAGCTGGTGGCCTGTACGCCTTTGGCAAACTGGGCATAGGGCACACTGACCATTTGCTGGGTGCCGATGCTCACTAAGCCGGCGCCGGCATCCACTTCTACCTCCAGGAATTTGGGGTTATTGTACCAGTTGATCGAATTGAAGGTGCCGGTCACCGCCGTACCGCTGCCGATCATCACATTCATAATGCCCTGGGCATTGGTGCTTACAGAGTTCGTTTCCTGGAACACCACGGTGCCCGTACTGATACTGTCATGCACGGTAAAGCGCACGGGTACGGTCATAGAAGCCATCGGTACGCCGGATGCATTACGTATTGCCGCCTGGTAACTGACCATTGAGGGAGCCTGGGCCATAGCTGCTGTTGCTACAAAGAAGCAGGAAGACAGGCTGAGTAATAACTTTTTCATATGCACTGATTTTTTTAATTACGCTGAGTTTTTTTTATTGTTTGACAAAACGGATGCTCTTGTACAAGACATTATCCGTATAGAGGTTGATAAAATAAACACCACCGGCAAGGCCGGACAGAGGGATGTCCCTTTTATAGGAGCCGCTGACCTGTTCCTCTTTGGTATCGGTAAACCATACCTTCCCGGCTATATCCGACAGGGACAATTGCACACCGAAAGAGGAGGCTGCGCTGAGTGACAGCGTGACGTGGTCCTGTGCCGGATTAGGGTAGAGTACAAAATCTACGTTCAGTTGCTTTTCACTGATAGCAGTAGTGTTCGCATTGTTTTGCTGGAAGCCCTGGCTGATCGTATAGCTGCCACTGCTCCCGGATTGGATCACCGTTTCCCCGACGGTATAGTCTACCTGTACGGAGGTATTTTCAAAACTGCTGCCACCGCTGCCCAGCACCTGGCGGTCTGCACTTTGTGCGCCGGCGGCCAGGCTTCCGCCCATTACCGCGGCCAGGAAAAATATTTTCTTCATAAAAGTGTGTTTTAGAAATTAAGAAAAAGGAGGTGCTTATTGGTTGCCGTTTTGCATCGTTTTGCGATAGGAGGCGTTCATTTCAGGTCCTTTGCCATAGGCTTCGGGTACGAGATAAAAGCCTTTTTCGGCAGCGGGTTTTTCCACTTCGTCGGCAATACGGTAATAATTTGCTGCCGCATCCTGCCGTACGCCCGCTACCTGCCAGCTTACTTTTACATTGGGTTTGTCTGTTTTGATCCGGAATTGGTTGTCTTTTACTTCTTCCAGTACAATGGCCTGGGCAAATTGCCCCATACAGGTAAGCTGATATTTGAAATCCTTATTCAGCGCGGTAAAGTACC
>JAEUVW010000249.1 GCA_016786525.1 Chitinophagaceae bacterium | reverse complement strand
TGCTAACATTGGTCTACGCTGTGGCGCGGATCATAGTGCCCGACAGCCACCGCACAGGCCCTTTCCGGTTCAGCCATTTAAAAGCCGCAATACCGGTCAGGGCGCAGCACAAACCAGCGATCACATCCAATACGTAATGATGGCTGGTGTATACTGCGGAAAACCAGATGCCCAGCATCAGTATGGCAAACAGGATATTGATCCTGCCCAGCCTGTTCTTCAGGCCGTAGTACAGCACCAGTACCGGGTAGGAAGAATGCAGAGAAGGCATGGCCGCAAATACGTTAGAGCTCTTTTCGTAAATAGAACTGAAAACGGGTGTGTGGAAAAAAGCATCGAAGCGGCTGAGCCCGCCGGTATTCCCCGGCGTGTTGGCTATAAATTCGAAACCATGCTGCTGCACATACCAGGGCGGAGCCGCCGGGTATATATAGTAGATCACGAACCCGATCAGGTTCACCAGCAGGAAGCTGAGGCAGAAGTAAATGAACTGGTCTTTCTTTTTGAAAAACAGGTAGATCGCAAAGGCCATCGGCACCGGCACCCAGGTCAGGTAAAATATCCCGCTCAGTACATCAAGGAATGAATTGTGATACAGGTTCCAGTATTCATTGGGGGTCAGCACAGTTCCGGAAACACTGAAACCGAATATTGATTTTTCAAGTTCATACAGGGAGCCGATGTGCACCTGGTTGTACTCATAATTCGGGAATGCCTTCATGTAATCGAAGATGACCCAATACACAATGAAAATGGAAAAACCGGTGATCAGCTTCCTGGTCACCCTTGAAGCAAAGTACAGCACATTCGCCAGCACGACCAGGAAGACCTGGTCGGACTTATACCCCACCAGCAAGCGGGACAACAGCAGGTACGCAACCGATATCAGCAGCATCGTAATGATGCTCCTTGTATTCAGCAAAGCTTTGCCTTGGTTCATAGTCAGGGATGATGATACTTCCGTCATACTACATTTTAATACGCTCCATATTTACTTTTCCGGTCGCTGCATCCGTGCCTTTCAGTTCGATATAGACGACATTGGGCGACCAGAAGGTACCGCCGTCTATTTTCAGGTACACCCGTTTCAATACGGTATTGCTGCCGTTCACTGTTGCAAAAACATAATAGCGGCCGTCCTCGGCCTTCATCAGGTGCAGGATACGCTTCGAGGTAGAGACGAAGCGCAGTTCCCAGTGGATATCGCTGATCTTTTTGACCTTGAGCCCGTAAGCATATTTGCGCTGGATAAAATTCAGTTCCTTTTTGGGATTGCCGGGTTCCGTATACCGGATCCAATACACATGTACCGGCTCGTCTTCATCCAGCTGGCCGGTTTTCGGATCGGTGTTCAGCTCATACATCACCGTATTGGTATTCGGTGTGCGTTGCAGGTAAAACAGCAGCTTGTCGTATGCCCTGGGCACGGGGAAGGTATCCGCTTCGTTAAACTCGACACCAGGCGTATGTTTTGCGCTCGCCGTACCCGTCACAACGCTGAAAGAAAGAAAGAAGAAAGCCAGTACTGCCGCTTTCAGGCTGCTTTTGTTTTCCTGCTGCTTTGCCTTGTCTTTTGCATCCAGCGCGATCTTTGCCTGGCGCAGCCTGCCGACAGCGGTAATGTTGGTCATCACGGCCATGACGGCAATCGGAAGGGTAAAGATGGTCATTGTCTCGAAAATGTGAAAGGATATGCCGGGAACGAATATTTTGTAATCGCCGCCGATATAATGGCTGGCAATACCGCAGGCCATAGCCGACACGCTGATCAGCACCACGCGCTCCGGCCGCTGCATCAATCCGCCCTTGCACTCCACACCCAGGCCTTCGGCCCGTGCGCGGGTGTAGCTGACCATCATGGACCCGATCAGCGCAATAAAGGCAAACAGGGAGCTGAGAAAGTAGTGATGCGCGATCAGGTAATAGCAGATGCCCAGGAAGAGGATCAGTTCGCTGTAACGGTCCAGCACAGAGTCGAACATCGCGCCGAAGGTAGAGCTCATGTTGCCGATGCGTGCCACCTGCCCGTCCAGCATATCGAACAGGCCGGCAAACAGGATCAGCGCCCCGGCCCAACCTACATAGGAAAGGTCGCCCCTGTTGGTGATCTCGGCACCGGCTACGAAAATAATGGCTACCCCTATATTCAGCAACAGGCCGATAATGGTGACCAGGTTGGGTGTGAGCCCCATCCGGATCAGCAGGCGTACAAAGGGATTGATCACCTTGTAGATGCCCTGTTGTAAATGATCTCTCAGTTGTTTTGCTTTCATACTAAAAATCAAATTTGAAACGAACCCTGATCCCCGTAGCGGAGACATTCGGGTTGTCGATATAGGTAAAGCGGCGCACCACATCTACCCTGAAAAACTTCAAAATATTACCCACACCGATACTGCCTTCGATATACGGTTCCTTTTGCAGGGAAAAGGTCGATAAGCGCCCGTTTTCATCTTCAGGGAAACAATACAGGCTTGCGTCGTTCTTGCCCGGCCTGTTCTCTTCGCGCAATCCGCCGTACAGCACTTTGGCACTGACAAACTCCCGGAACTTCAGCTTTTTGACCAGCGGGATCTTGTTCAGGAAAAAGCCGTTGAAGCACTGATCGATCTGTATGCTGGCATAATGGTCGCTGACAAACTCCAGGAAGTTCATCAGGTTGTACGATTGCAACTGGTAGGAATAGCTCTGGTTGGCCCGGTGTATGTCCAGCAGGGGGAAAGGGACTTTGCCAAACACATAGCCGCCTTCAAGCACCACATCCGCAAAGCCCAGCTGGGACAGGTAGACCCTTTTGTACACATTGGCGCTGATGTTCTGGTAATTGTATTGCCCTTTGAATACATCTTTCAGACCGACGATACCGCGCAGGGTGAACACGGGATAGCGGTTCGGCAGGGGGATGCGGTACAGTTTGCCCTGGTAAAATTCTTCGTGCGGCGCCCAGCGCAGCTCCAGCGAAGCCTCGGAGGTAGTCAGGCTTTCTACAGGCAGCCTGGTGGCATCGTTGATATAGTGCAGTCCGCCTGCCGCCTGCTGCCGCCAGTTCTTGAAACCGATCTTGTACGAGAAGTGGTTGTTGTACTCGTGCAGGTAGTCTATATTATAAATATCATTGTACAGCCACTTGTCATTCACCCCCCTTTTCAGGGAAAGGAAAATGTTGTCTTCCTGGATGAACTGCAGTTCCTGCCCGGGGATCTTTACGTCACGCTGGTAGTTGGCCGATATCTTGTTGGTCGGAAACTCATAGATCGAACGGTTGGTAAACGAATAGATGCCGCCGAAATAGTACTTCCATTTTTCATCCTTGAAACCATAAGCGGCATAAGTCTCAAAATACACATTCTTGCTCAGCTTCGGGGTTGTACGGCCGCCCACGCGGCCCCGGAAGCCCTCTACCGGGTTGAAGCTGTAAAAGGTATTGAAGGGACCGATCTCTACATAAGGGCCGGCTTTGGTATATCCCGCCAGCACCAGGGTCGCCACGTTCATCACCCGCTTAAATGATTTTGTATTCTGGATACTGTCCAGGTTTTCATATACCGCCTGTTCGCTGGTGCTCAGCGAGTCGTGCCGGTTCTTCGACCAGAAGCGTTCATCTTTCTTATCGGCGGCCAGGCGGTGTACCACAGCCTCCCCGGTAAATAAGGAGTCGGGGATCAGCTCGGGCGTTACATACTCCTTGTAGGATACGGTTCGTTCGCCGTACAGTCCGCCGTCGCCGTTCTTGGTGAGCCCGAAGTCGGCCGATAACTTGCTCTTGGATACATGGTAACGCTTATCGCTGTTCTGCTCAAACTCCTGGTGCACGCTCAGGTCTTTGACCCAGTTCAGGTTGATCTGCTTGTTCACCTTCATATCCACCTTTTCTACGGCATAATGCCCGTCCAGGGTCACATAGATAGAGCCCTGGAAGAGGAAATCGGCCTTGTTGCGCGGGCGGAAAGCGATCTGCACCAGCGGGTAGCCGTTCATCGTTGTGGTATCGATCAGGAAGAACTTATAGAAGGTCGGCGACAAGTCGGCTATCGGGCTCAGGAACTGGTTCGTGACGATGGTGATGTTGTTCTCGTAGATATCCACGTTCTGGTACACGTGCTTCAGGTACGCTGTCAGGCCGTTGTTGTCGATAAAAGTTTCATCGAAAGTGATGCGCTTTTCGGCAATGATCTCTTTTTTGGTCTTTTCCGGCTTGCGGCGGTAATAGATCTGCGACAGGTTTTCCTGCATAAAAACGGGCAGGATCGCCTTGCCTTCAAGCGTGGTGGTATCCAGGCTGCTGGCCATAAAGGAGTATTTCCGCACCAGCAGGTTCTTACGCATTTTGGCAGGAGAATTGCTCAGGGAAAACTGCAGCTTTTCGTACTCCTGGTAGGCGAGGTATTCGTAATTTTTAGAGCGGTTGCTCTCTTTGTGGGCGATGACCTCGCGGATCAGCTCCACGGCAGGATTGTCCTTGTTGCGGTAGCGGCCCTGCTTGCCGGATTTTACGGTAATTTCTTTTAAGGTCCGGGCATCTTCCGTCATACTGATGTTGATCGTTTGCTCTCCGGCATCGATCTTCCTGTTGACTGTCTTGTAGCCGGTATAAGAGAAGCGCACCTGCGAAGGCGTGCCATTGATTTTAAGGGAATAGCGCCCCTCGTCGTCCGTTACCGTACCGGTAGTAGTGCCGGGAAAAGAAACAGCGACAAAAGACAGGGGTTCATTTGTCTTGGCATCGGTAACCGTACCGTTGACAAATGTACTCTGCGCAAAAAGGGAAACGGAGCTGCAGATTAAAAAGATAATAAGCGCTCCTGATCTTCGAAGCATAAAAATTTTCTATTTAAAAACGTAGTTTTTTTGAAGAAAGTAGTTGTATGTCCACCCTACGACAAGGGATACGACAGTTTTCGAAACGAGGTAATTGAAGGAACTGTATTGTGTCAGCAGCCAGACGCCTGCAGCATTCAGCAGCAGGTTGCCGGTCCAGATGACGAAATACCGTATGGCCTGGTAGCGTGCCGCTTTTTCACGGCCGTTAAACACCCAGTCGCGGTTGATCCAGAAGTTCACCAGTCCCCCGGAGATCACCCCCAGGATATTGGCCAGCAGGTACCACATGCCCAATATTTCTTTGCACACGATGGTCACCAGGAAGTCTGCTACCGTGGCAATGAGCGATGAGGCCTGAGCTTTTAAAAATTGTATCATAAAGAACTATTCCAGCAGTTTGGTGTACACGACAAACTGCAGTATCACATTGGCATATACACCGGCGAGCATATCGTCCAGCATCACACCCCAGCCCCCTTTGAAGCGCTCCATGCGCCGTACACCCAGGGGTTTGGCAATATCAAAAAACCGGAACAGGACCAACGCCGCCAGCAGGTACTTGATCGTCAGCGGCACAAACAGGGCAGCGATAAACAGGCCTGCTACTTCATCGATCACCACTTTGCTGCTGTCTTTTCCCCAGTCTGCTTCTACCTTATTGCCGGACCATACACCCAGTACGACGGAGAGGATCACGAGTATCAGTTGCTGCCCGATATTGGGCTGCACAAAGTACCAGAGTACCGCCGCTGCAAGAGCAGCAACAGTGCCGCCGCCTTTGCCGATGTACCCGATACCGAATATGCTTGCTATTGTTTTCATGGTAGTAAAAGGGGCATGATGCGGGCACCATGCCCCTTTTTAGTTACAGTGCTTCAACGAGATCCTGGTAGTAATCCAGTCCCAGGTGCGTGATGAGGTCTTCACCCATCATATGGCGCAGTGTATTTTGCAGTTTGATCAGTTGTTTGAAGATATCATGCTCGGGCTTCAGCTCCGGAGCCGTTTGCGGTGCTTTGAAGTAGAAAGACAGCCACTCCTGTACGCCGCTCATATCGGCGCGGTGCGCCAGGTCCATAAACAGGGCCAGGTCCAGCACGATCGGCGCCGCTAAGATAGAATCGCGGCAGAGGAAGTTGATCTTGATCTGCATCTGGTAGCCCAGCCATCCGAAGATGTCGATGTTGTCCCAGCTTTCTTTGTTGTCGCCATGAGGAGGATAGTAGTTGATCCTTACTTTATGGTACAGTTCACCATACAGTTCGGGGTTAATATCCGCATTCAGGATCTCTTCCAGCACGCTCAGTTTGGACACCTCTTTTGTTTTGAAGTTGTCCGGGTCGTCCAGTACCAGTCCGTCCCTGTTGCCCAGGATGTTGGAGGAGAACCAACCGCGTACACCCAGATCACGATCCTGCATACCAGGTGCTACGATGGATTTCATCAGGGTTAGTACTGTTTTGAAATCTTTAACGGCGATCGGCACGTTCAGTTCTTTGGACAAAGCCACCAGCGCAGGGATGTCTACGGTCAGGTTCGGTGCGCCATTGGCAAAAGGCACATCAGACTTCAGCGCAGCATACGCGTAGATCATGCTCGGAGCGATGTTCGGATCATTATCTTTCAGCCCCTGCTCAAACGCCTCGATGGTCTGGTGTACAGCGCTCTCTTCGGTGTATTTTTCCGTAGAGGCACACCATACGATCACGGCGCGGCTACAATTGTTTTCTTTCTTAAAGTTTTCGATGTCCTGCATCAGGGCCTGCGCCAGGTCCCACTTGGTCGGCGCTTCCTTGATGTTGGTACCGTCCAGGTTTTTGACATACTCCCTGTCGAACACCGCTTTCATCGGCTTGATGGCCTCCAGCTCCGGCTTGATGGCCTGCAGCAGGGTGGGCTCCAGCACCTTGGCATTCATCGCAGACTGGTACACGTTGTCCGCGTACACATCCCAGCCACCGAAAACGATATCGTTCAGGCCGGCCAGGGGCACGAAATCCTTGATCAGGGGGTAACGGTTTTCCGTACGCTTACCCAGGCGGATGTTGCCCATTTGTGTCAGCGAGCCTACAGGCTGGGACAGTCCTTTCCTGATGGCTTCCACACCTGCAATAACGGTAGTTGCTACCGCACCGAGACCAGGGATCAGTATCCCCAGCTTTCCTTCGGCATTTTTGATTTGATACTCCATTGTTTTGTTGTTTTATTGAATCCTTGCGCCGGGCGCAAATTTTTTATCCTTAAAGTTTTTTATAGCCATTTGTTTTCCCGGTACCAGGCCAGTGTTTCCTGCAGGCCCGCTTCCAGGTCGTACTGCGGTTCATAGCCCAGCTCCGTTTTTGCTTTTTCAATATTGCAGCTCCAGTTTTCCGCTGCGAGTTCATTCAGTTTTTCCTTGCTCAGCGTCGGCGGTTTGGATCCGGAAGAAAATGTTTCCAGGGTACCGGCGATCAGCCGGACCAGGCCCATCGGCACATGAAAGCGCAGGGTACGTTTGGCCAGTATCTTTTTCGACAGCGAAGCCAGCGCATAGCGGTCGTATGACCTGCCATCAGAGATCACGTACATATTGCGTTCTGTAGTGGCGGTCAGCGCTTTGATGGTGATCGCCGCCAGGTCTTTGACATACACGAAGCTCAGCCATTGGTTCGTCCGGCCGATATAGGGTTCCAGGCCGTTGTTCAGGGTCTTGAACATGATGTAAATATCTTTTTCGCGCGGGCCGTACACAGCGGTAGGCCTGAGGATGATCAGCGGCAAGCCTTTGATGTTGGCGATCCAGCGTTCGGCCAGCAGCTTGCTGCGCCCGTAGTCGGTCACCGGCTGCGGCAGGTTGGCTTCGTTGATCGCAAATTCACTGTCATATTGTATCGGGCCGATGGCCGCAAGACTGCTGAGGAACACAAATTTCTTCAGCGGGAAGGCAGCGGCTACCCCGGCCAGGTTCAGCGTATAGCGGGCGTTGACCTCTGTATATTCTTCCACACTCTTGGCCCTGGTGAGGCCGGCGGCATGGATCACGTAGTCGTAGCGGTTTTCTTCAAAATTTTTCCTGATCGCCTCTTTATCCGAAAAGTCTATGCTGGTAAAGCGGATATCCATTCCTTTGAGCTGATCTACAGCACTGCTGGCCCGCACACAGGCAAAGACTTCCAGTCCCGCCCGCACGGCGGCTTCCGTAAGGTGAAACCCTACAAAACCGCTTGCGCCTGTGATCAACACTCTTTCTTTCATTGTTTACTGTTTAGCGAAGCCTGATGCCTGCCTGCGGCAGACGGAAAAGATGTTCAGGCTCCTGTCCGGGCAAAATGTTTTATACTGCCTTTTCGTAAATACGGTATTTCTTGTACGGCTTGCCGTTGATGTTCTGCATAGCCTGGTTCATCATCAGGTTGTCTTCCAGTATCCAGGAAGCTTCCCCGTGCACCATGCCTTTTTCAATACCTTTCTGCATGATGGTGCCGTAGAAAATGGCTTCAATCCCCATTTTCCGGTAGGGCTCGGTGACGCCCAGCGCCAGGATACGGATCGCATTGATCTTTTTCTTCCCGAAGAGCAGTTTGAAAATGCCCATGGGCAGCAGCCTGCCGCGCTTTACTTTTTTCTGCACCTGGTTGATGTCGGGCAGGCACAGCGCAAAGCCGATCAGTTTTCCTTCATGCTCGGCCACCAGGCAGAAGTCGGGGTCCAGCACCAGCTTCATGTCTTTGGCCATGTAGTCAAATTCCGCATCCGTCATCGGTACAAAACCAAGGTTCTTGTCCCAGGCTTCGTTGTACACTTTACGCAGCCCGTCTACTTCCTTGCGGAAATTTTTCAGGTTGCCGTTGCGGATGATAATATTTTTCTGCGCCAGCCTGGCCCTGAAAGCATCCATCAGGCGGATAGACTTCTCATTCAGCTGGCCTTTTTCCAGGTTGTAGGCAATCAGGTCGGTCTTTTTGCCAAAGCCCAGCTTTTGCAGGTGTTTGTCGTAGTACGGGTAGTTATACGTCATCATGATCATCGGCGAGCTGTCAAAGCCTTCTACCAGCACCCCGCAGGTTTCGTTGGTGGAAGGGTTTACCGGGCCGATAATGTTGCTGACGCCTTTTTCTTTCAGCCAGCTGACAGCGGTGTCCGTCAGCACGCGAAAAGCCTCTTCGTCGTCCACGGCGTCCAGGAATCCGAAAAAGCCGTCATTCGTATGGTTGAATTGATTGTGGTTGTTGTTCAGGATGGCCGCTATCCTTCCGATGATCTTCCCGTTTTCGAACAGGAGGAAAGGCTGGATGGAAGAATGCTGCAGGAAGGGGTGCTTCGTCAGCAGGTCGCGCTGCGCGATATACAGTTCCGGCACATAGTTGGCATCATGCTGGTACAAGTCGTGCGGGAAATCGATAAACGATTTCAGTTCTGACTTGGAGGAAACCGGTCTTATTTGTTTCATACGGCTTGCGTTTGGGCACTCATAGCATTCACTTGTTTGTACGCATTGATCAGTTTTCCTACCGCCTCTTCGATCTGCGCATAGGTATGCGTAGCCATCAGCGAAAAACGGATCAGGGTATCGTGGGGGGCAACAGCCGGCGACACCACGGGGTTCACAAAAATGCCATTGTCCTGCAACAGCCTGGTCAGCATAAATGTTTTCTGGTTGTCCCTGATGTAAATGGGGATGATGGGTGTCTGGGAAGCGCCGATATCGAAGCCCGCATCGCGCAGCAATTGGGTAGCAAAATGTGTATTGTCCCACAGCTGCTGCAGGCGTTCCGGTTCATTTTCCATAATGTCCAGCGCCGCGATCACACTGGCTACTGAAGCCGGGGTCATGCTGGCGCTGAAGATCAGTGCCCGGGCGTGGTGTTTCAGGTATTCTATCGTAGCCCTGTCTGAAGCCACGAAGCCTCCCAGCGAGGCCAGGGATTTGCTGAAGGTTCCGGAGATCAGGTCTACCTGGTCGGTAAGGCCGAAATGAGCCGCCGTACCCGAACCTTTAGTACCGATAACACCCAGGCCATGCGCATCGTCGACCATAATGTTGGCGCCGTATTTGTTGGCCAGTTGGGTAATGCCGGGCAGATCAACAATATCGCCTTCCATACTGAATACGCCGTCCACGGCGATCAGTTTGATCGCTTCTTCCGGCAGTTTGGCCAGTTTGTTTTCCAGGTCCGCCATATCATTATGCCGGTATTTGATCACCTTGGAAAACGAAAGACGTGTACCGTCGATAATAGAGGCGTGCACACACTCATCCAGCAGGATATAATCGTTTCTGCCGGTCAGGGTGCCCAGTACCCCCAGGTTGACCTGGAAACCGGTACTGAAGATCAGCGCCGACTCTTTGCCGGTATAGCGCGCCAGCTTTTCTTCCAGTTGCAAATGGATATCGAGGGTGCCGTTCAAAAACCTTGATCCGGCACATCCTGTGCCATATAAAGCGATGGCTGCCTGCGCCGCTTCTTTTATTTTCGGATGATTCGTCAGCCCCAGGTAAGAATTGGAGCCGAACATCAGCACCTTTTTACCATCGATCATCACTTCTGTATCCTGTGCCGAAGATATGGGCCTGAAGTAAGGGTAGATCCCTGCTGCTCTCGCCTCGTCTGCGGCTGTATATGCGCTTACTTTTTCGTAGAGTTTTTTACGCATTCACATTTGTTTTTTGATGAATAAATAGGTCCTGGAGTCAAAAATGATATTTAACGTTTAGACCGAAATCGTATTTTGTTCAAATTTTTGTCAAAGGTATCGGGAAAGAAATAACCTAGACTTCAGAATGTGTTAATAATTACTTAATCGGGCGCTATTGTCGGTGAAACCGGCCTTTTTATCGGCAAAAAAAGCAGACACATGGTGCCTGCTTTTAATAACGTGGAAATATCCCTGCCCGCCAATTCACATCCGGGCTTTAGCGTACATGACTTTTTTGTACCCTGTTTCCTTTACGAGCCCTCAGCCCTGCGGACAGCTCCCCTAAACAGGGATACAGCGGTACCCAAAACACAGAATAGTGCCTCCGTATTGCTTCTTACAGAACAGGTGCAGGCACATCGGAGGGAAAGCAGGAACGTAAAACAAAAGCGGAGCTGATTTTCCCCTTGCAGGCGAAGTTGCGCAGCGGGAGGGATTGGGTGCAACAGTAGGGGAAGCCTGTGATTGAGCATTTTTTGTAATTCTGGCGCTGCGTTCTTAGCTGCTGGCCGCTACAATGAAATTGTAGCTGCATTTTCATCAAAGCTGCAGCTCAGCACAATAGAACTTCCGGACAACCCACCCCTATCCCCTCCCAGGAGGGGAAACCGGCAACACGGCCTGCTATCGGAAAAGCCTGCCGGGAACAGATCAAAGCCCGCATTCTCCAATCCGGCAAGTCTCCCCCTCCGCCCAGGCCGGAAGAAATGAGCGAGCCCAGCTTCTTACAAAAGCGATTGCCGGAACAGGGATTAAAATTCCCCGATCCGGCAAGCACCCTGCGTAAAGCACACCAGGCTTTTAAAACTCAAAGCCTATCCCGGCCAGGAAATTGCGTCCTGCCTGGGGGAAATAGTAATTGGACGCATAGGTCGTTCCACCGCTGACAAAGCTGTAGTTATAGCCATTGCTTTCGTACATCCGGCTGAAGAGGTTGTACACACCGATTGTGAAGTTCAGCGCCGTACGTTCTTTCAGGGTCAGCGTATAGCGTGCCCTCAGGTCAAATACGGTATAGTCGCTGATGCTCCTGTTTTTGTCGCTTGTATTGTCCAGGTACTGGCGGCCTACGTGTTTACCCAGCAGGTTCAGCGTTACGGCGCGCCAGGCCCCGTAGCGGAAATGGACAAATGGTTTGAAGCCCAGGTCCAGGGCGGCAATAAAGGAAGGAGAGAACGCAATATTGGTATTGCTGTGCTTGACAGTTTGCTGGCCGCCGTTGTCGTAATCATCCAGGTATTCTTCAAAATCTTTGATCTTGTTTTGCGAGAACGTTGTGTTGCCCGATATAGTCAGCCATGGTGCAGCCTGAACATTGGCCACCAGTTCCAGGCCGGCGCGGTAGCTTTTGTCCACATTCACCCGGGCGTAGGCTCCTACGTCGTTGATGCGGCCGTTGAGCACCAGCTGGTCTTTATAGTTCATCAGGTACAGGTTGGCCAGGGCAGTCCAGGTTTTCTTTTTGATCTCGTATCCGGCTTCCACGTTGAACAGGCGTTCCGGCTTGGGTTGTTTTGCAGGGGACGCTTCAAAATCATCGCGGTTGGGCTCTTTATTGGCTATGGCCAATGAAGCGTACACCCTTTGCTGGTGTCCGGCCTGGTCTTTGAGCATATAGTTTGCCCCAGCTTTGGGATTGAAGAAAGTGTACGTCGCGCTGGGGTTCAGGTCCGGGTTTTTGCGGAAGCCGTTCATAAAGTAAGAGACCACGCGCAGCTGGGCGTCTGCATACAGGCTCAGGCGGGAGGAGGCGTTGTATTGCAGTTTAACGAATTGGTTAAAGTCGTTTTTCATCGCATCATTGCGGTACCATTCGTGGTCGATGGGAACGCCATAGGTAGCGTATTTCACTTTACCATAATGCAGGCCGCTGTATTGCGACACGGAACCCCCGATGTTCAGCACCACCTTGTTTTTGGCATACTGCAGTCCATAGAGGCCGCCGTAGAAGTAATTGTCCAGCCAGAGCTGGCGCGCCATGTCCGTCTTGGTAAAAGTGTCGCCTGCAGCAGTCGTAAAGTTGGGTAAGGAGTAGCTGCTGAATTTTTCTCCCAGGCGGTATTCTTCGTAGTAGCCCTTGCCGCGTGTGAGGAAAACGCCCACATTCCCGGTCCAGTTCCTGTTGAAATTATGATCGAAGAAAGCCTGGTAATAGGTTTGTGCATAGTTATCCGTCTGGTTGTCATAAAAGGAACCATCGGCTTTTTGCCCCAGTTCATTGTACCTGCGGTTGGTTTTCAGCGAATCCTGCGGTACACCATTCCATGCCTGCCCGGTCTTTTCGGCGCCGGTCAGTACCTGGAAACGGAATTTGCTGCGCTCAGACACCTGCCAGCCGGCGATGACCTGGGCCGCCTTCAGGTTGCTTGCAGAACGCTGTATATACCCGTCGGAGCTCAGTTTAGACAAACGGACATCGAATTGCCAGCCATTGCTGAGCAGGCCGGTACCGGCCCTGAGCGTATACTTCTGTGTATTGAAACTGCCGCCGCTGATGCTGAGCGAACCGCCGGCTTTGCTGAGCTGCTCCATGTTGCTGATGCTCAGTGTAGCGCCGAATGCCGCAGCACCGTTGGTAGAGGAGCCCACACCGCGCTGCAGCTGTATGCTGCTGGTGGAAGAAGCCAGGTCAGGCAGGTTGACAAAGAAGGTCCCCTGCGACTCTGCATCATTGACGGGTACGCCATTCAGCGTGACATTGATACGGGTACCGTCTGTACCCCTTACACGCAGGTTGGTATAGCCTACACCGGCCCCGGCATCAGAGCTGCTGACGGCGGAGGGTGTCATTTGCAGCAGGACGGGTAAATCCTGACCCAGATTCAGTTTACTAATATCTTCCTGGCTCAGATCCACCTTACTGAACGGACTTCTTGCTCCTGCGCGTAAAAAACGGACCTCAACCGGCTGCAGGGGTAGGGGGATTTTAGGGGGGATTTCTGTAGTGTCTGCTTCCTGCGCAAGAGCGCTGAAGCAAGTCTGGGACGCCAGGAAAAAGGCGAAGAATCTGGAGGGTAAGTTGTTTGC
>JAEUVW010000215.1 GCA_016786525.1 Chitinophagaceae bacterium | reverse complement strand
CTCTTTACCAACAATGGCTACGGGTCTTTTCAGGAAAGTATACTCATCGAGGATGAGCTGACGGTAGTCTTTTTCTGTCAGCGTCTTATCCTTCAGACCCATGGCGGCATACTGCATGGAGCGGCGGCTGAACAGGGCTTCATAGCTGCCGGCCAGGGCTTTCATTTCGTCCAGCTGCTTTGAGGTTATCTTTTCGGTTTTGATATCCTGCAGGGTAAAGTTATCTGCAGTAATGCCCAGCTCTGTCATGATGCGTTTGCAGGTAGAGCAGGTGGAGAGGTAGTAGATTTTGTTGTTCATCTGTTCTTTTCCGGTAAAAACTCGTTTAAATAATATCGTTATAAATCGTTGATAATAAGCCGTTTGTGTAGAAACTCGTTTAAAACTCGTTTAAAACTCGTTTAAAGTAATTCCCAGGTTCCGTAAGCCCGACTTTGTATTTTCTGTTCCATACGCAGTGCCGTGAGAAAGTTGCGCACCTTATTTTTCTTTTGATCCACAGTCAGTGCAGCAGATAGTTTGGGTATGATCAGGTTATCGATCTGCGCTCTCTTTGAACTGCCAAATTTGTTCAGGTAATCAAGGATCATTTTTTTGAAATGCTGGTCATCGAAGCTGCGGTTGGCCATATATTCGGCCTTCAACTCTTCGTTATCGGTCGGCTCAATAATTTGCAGCGAAAGAAAGATGTTTCCCTTTCGGCCTTCGATCAGCTTCCGTTTTTTTAAGTATCGAAACTCTTCATCAGAAATATGCTTTCGTTTTTGCACCTTATCGAGCAGGATGATATCTTCCAGCAAAATAGCAGGATTACTGGCAAGAATCTTCGCAAACTCTTCATCCAGAATCTTACCCGTGATCGTCACTTTTACTTTCCCATCAGCGAGATCATAATCGGGCAGCGGGAAGAAGCGTTGCCGTTGATATTGAAATATCTTGCGAATGCCGCCACCCTGTGTTTCAATCATGTTTAAATTCTTCATAGCCTCTACCAGGAAAGGGTTACGATAAATTTCTTCAGGGCTATCGCCCAACACCACTTCCTCAACAGACTTTGGCAGGAAGGAACCATAGTTTGAAAACACCAGGTGGTCGTCTTCGAACTCCACTACATTGATGCGTGCCCCTTTTGCATAATCCTGGTGGGCAATCGCATTGTTCAGCGGCTCCCTGATACTAAAGGCGTCATAACGTACTATTTCATCGGGGAACAGTGTGCCCTGCCGGAGATACCGGTACTTCAGATTCCGAATCTTTTGAAAGAGGCTATCTACGGAAAGGATCAGGGGAATGGAAAAAATTTCAGCATCCTTATCCTGGTTTTGCACCGTCTTCAGGTTCCACCGGATCTTAACAAAAGAACCCAGGAAATGTTCTGCCTCTTCCTTGCCTAATAAGATCAGGGCTGCTCTTGTTATTTTTCCCTTGATGGTGAGCTTGGCTTTATCCAGAAACTTTGTGTCGCTCCATGTATCAAGGTCCGCCCCGTATTTCGGGTGGTTTCGCTTGCGGAACTCCAGCCTGGCCTTTTGAACGGCCTCTTTATCCAGATCGTCCAATACTGCATCTGCAACAATGCTTGCTGTCCAGTCTTCCAGGTGGTTTGTTTCATTCACTATAGCTTCCATCCTTGCCTGCGTTATTTCCACCAGGCTGTCACCGATGCGTTGCCAGGCTTTCCGGTGCGCATATACTGCTTTGCGGAACTGGTGCCCGTGGATGTGCAGTACCCATACTGTCTTGTCGGTATCTGATGTTATGAACTCTTCGATGATGAAGTCCTCACTGTTTAAGTTAGTGCAGTCTTCGACAATTTTGAGCTTAATGTTCTCTTTCGTATAGCCATTAAAGTCCTGTATCCCGGCAATCTTCAGTGACTGGTCTTCAACACCAATAATTAAATGACCGCCCTTCATGTTAGCCAAAGCAGAAACATAAGAAATGACATCGTTGCCTGCATGACCTTTGACACAATGTTTCAGGTTTTTATATTCCTTCCATTCGCACTTTTCCGTTTCTGCCGGAAAGTGTTGTTGCAAATAATCGGTCAGTTCTGCCTCAGTCATACCTGTTGTTATTTAAAACAATGATCAAACGAAACCCATCGGATATTTTTCCTGCACCTACACAATGCCATTTACAATTATTAGTTATTCATTTTCATTTACTAGTGTGCTTCCAGCCAGTTCTCGCCTACGCCGCTTTCTGCTTTTACCGGTACGCCGTTGGGCAGCACCATAGCATTTTCCATTTCGCGAACGATCAGCTGCTGCACAATATCGATTTCCGCTTTCGGCACATCAAACACCAGCTCATCGTGCACCTGAAGGATCATTTTGCTCAATAGTTTTTCTGCTTTCAGTGCTTTGTGTACGCGGATCATGGCCAGCTTGATCATATCCGCCGCGGTACCCTGTATCGGCATGTTGATCGCATTGCGTTCGGCATAGCCTCGTACGACCTGGTTGCCGCTGACGATATCCGGCAGCCAGCGCTTCCGCCCGGCAATGGTCTGTACATAACCGTGCTCATGTGCAAAGTTGATGGTACTGTTCATGTAACTTTTGATACCGGAAAATTGCTCGAAATAAGCGTCGATAATCGTCTTCGCTTCCGTACGGGAAATACCCAGGTTTTCCGCCAGGCCGAATGCGGACTGTCCGTAGATGATGCCGAAGTTCACCGCCTTTGCATTGCGGCGCATCATTTTATCTACGGCACTTTCTTCAACACCATATACTTTGGCTGCTGTAGCGGTGTGAATATCCTTATTGTCTTTAAATGCCTGTATCATGCGCTCGTCGCCGCTGATGGCTGCTACGATCCGCAATTCGATCTGCGAGTAGTCTGCAGAGATCAGCACGTGGTCTGCATCTCGGGGGATAAAGGCTTTACGGATCTCCCGGCCACGGTCGGTGCGGATCGGTATATTCTGCAGGTTGGGGTTGTTGCTGCTGAGCCTGCCGGTAACGGCCACGGCCTGGTTGAAGGAAGTGTGCACACGGCCGGTCTTCGGGTTGATCAGCAGGGGCAGGGAATCCACATAGGTGCTTTTCAGTTTGCTCAGTTCGCGGAACACGAGGATGTTTTCCACGATCTGGTGCTTGCTGCGCAGTTTTTCCAGCACATCTTCGCCGGTGGCATACTGGCCCGTTTTTGTTTTTTTCGCTTTGGGGTCCAGCTTCATATGGTCAAAGAGCACTTCTCCCAACTGCTTGGGCGAAGCCAGGTTGAAGCGCAGGCCGGCCTGTTCGTATACACTGGCTTCGGCTTTCTGTATGTCCTGCAGCAGTTCCAGCGAATAGCTGTGCAGGAAGCCTTCGTCGATGCGTATGCCTTCGTATTCGATGTCCGTCAGTACGGGTACCAGGGGGTTTTCAATGGTGCGGAAAACGGTTTCAACCGTTTTTTCCGTGAGCAGGGGATCAAAGACGGTCTTCAGTTGCAAGGTCACGTCTGCATCTTCAGCCGCATATTCTTTAATGTCTTCCAGCGCTACGTCGCGCATATTGCCTTGTGTTTTTCCCTTTTTCCCGATCAGCGTTTCGATGGATACGGGTTCGTAGTTGAGGTACTTCATGCTCAGCACATCCATATTCCGCTTGCCTTCCGGCTCTATCACATAGTGGGCCAGCATGGTGTCGTAGATGCTTCCTTTCAGTTCGAAGCCGTACCATTTCAACATCAGCATATCGTACTTGATGTTCTGCCCGATCCATTCGATATCTTCTTTGTCCCAGAGCGCCTGGAAGCGCTGCAGCAGGGCCACGGTGCCGTCTATATCTGCGGGTACGGGCAGGTAGTATCCTTTCCCTTTTTCCCAGGAAAAACTGAGCCCGACCAGCTCTGCCAGGTTGGCATCGATGTGCGTGGTCTCCGTATCAAAGCAGATGGATTTCAGTTCCAGCAGTTTCGGGATAAAGCTATCCAGGTCCGCTTCGCTCAGCAGGATATAGTCATGCGGCGTGCAAGCGATATTGTTCACGCTTTGCGGCAGCAGGTCGAAAAGCATTTGCTGCATATCGGGCAGGCCACTGCTGTCGGGCAATGCTTTTGGCGAGGCGGCAGGTTTTGTTTTCACCGCGTTGCCGAACAGGTCTGTATTGCCCGCCGGTGCTGCGGTCGTCACGCCTTCACCCAACAGTCTTGCGGCCAGGGTTTTAAACTCCAGTTCGCCGAACACTTCTTTCAGGGCCTCTTTATTCCAGTCTTTCACGCGGAAATCTTCTTCATGAAACTCGACCGGTACATTGGTAATAATGGTGGCCAGCTTTTTAGACATGATGGCGCTTTCTTTGCCGGCGCGTATCTTTTCGCCCAGGGCTCCTTTGATCTCGTGTGCAAATTCCAGTACGTTTTCGAGGGTGTCGTACTGTGCGAGTAATTTGGCGGCGGTCTTTTCTCCCACGCCTTTGATGCCGGGAATATTATCGCTGGCGTCACCCATAAGGCCCAGCAGGTCTACCACCTGCTCCACGCGTTTGATATCCCACTTTTCACAAACCTCTTTGGGGCCCAAGACCTGCGGCCCCTGGCCGAAGGCGGCAGGTTTGTACATCAGTACCTGCTCGCGTACCAGCTGGCCGTAATCCTTATCGGGTGTCACCATGTATACGGTATAGCCCAGTGCTTCAGCTTCCCAGGCCAGTGTACCGATCAGATCATCTGCTTCGTAGCCGTCCAGCTCCTTACAAGGCAGGTTAAAGCCTTTGATGATGCGTTTGATGTCAGGTATCGCATTCAGCAGGTCGTCCGGGGCTTCCTGCCGGTTGGCCTTATAGTCGGTAAAGTCATCGTGCCGTACGGTAGCGGCATGGGTATCGAACACGACAGCGAGGTGCGAAGGCTTTTCTTTGTTCAGCAATTCTACCAGGGTATTGGTAAAGCCAAACTGGGCATTGGTATTTTTGCCTTTGGAGGTCACCCGGGGCGTACGGGCGAGGGCAAAATATGCGCGGTAGATCAGCGCCATCGCATCGAGCAGGAAGAGTTTCTTTTCAGCCATAGACACGAAGGTAAAATGTGATTTTTGATTTCAGATTTTTTGATTGGGGATTTCTGGTATAAAGGGCGGTGCCTGATCTCAGATGTACGATTTTTTGATTTCAGGCACAAAAGGCATACGCCATAGCGGGCTTAAGATGCACACCTGGTCCCTGCAACAAAAAAGCAGAGCCAGTACTACTGGCTCCGCTTTGTATCGTGCAGACCCGTAAGGTTTTTAAGACCTTACAGGTCTTTAGTCTTTACAAACCTGTAATGCAAATGCCCACGTTGAACGGTACGAGCTGGGGACCGCTGCCGTCTTTAAACAGCGGGGTCAGGCTGTAGCTGCCGTACAGGCTGAAGTTGCCGTAACCAATGCGCATGGTCGGTGAAAAATCCCACTGCTGGATATAACGGCGTGTGTTGACTTTGTCGTTGTACTTGCTGCCGCCTTTACCGGATACGCCTTTGGTATGCGCCCCGATACTCAGCCCGATGTTGGCGCCTATAGCGGCTTTGAATCCACGGTTCCTGTTGTCGTTGTTCCCAAAAAAGCGCAGCTCCAGCGGCATTTCGAGGTGCGTTGTCGTGAGCTTGTAGCGCTTGTAGGCGCTGCTGTTGAAGAAAACAACCTGTGAACCGGTGTCTTTGAAATTGATGTTCTGGCCATCCAGGAAAACGTTTTTAACATTGAAGCCTATACCCGCCGCAAAACTAAAATGTGACTTTTTGATCGGGAAGTCATACATAATTGATGCCGCAAAACCACGGCCGATGCCTTTGGTATTGATGCTGTCGGGTACGTCAGCCCAGCCGCTTGTGGTCAGTTTGATCATCACGAAGTCGCGGGAAGGTTTTTCCACAGTTGTCCGCTTATCGGTGTTGTCTACCGTACTCTGTGCTTTGGACCCGAGAGCGGCAACAAACAGCAGGGCGAACAGGGCAATACATTTCTTCATATTAAAATTTGTGGATGCAAAGATAGCCGCTAGACGGAGAATAAAAGTTAAAAAAAGCCTGTATAGGGGCCATGCCCGGCATAAGTTTTTGAACTTTACATTAAACCTGTCCCGCACCATATAGTCCAAACCGAAACAAAACTTTGAAACGATGAAAAAGCTAGGATATTTTTCAGGCATTGTATTTGTCCTGATGTTCAGCCTGGGGCTCAGCTCCTGCTATGTCGGTTATTATGATGGCCCGCGTTACCGCAGTGGTCCGCATTACCGTCCGCACTACCATCATGGTCACGGGCACGGGCATGGCCACGGAGGGCATGGGCATGGGTACAGAAACTGGAGGTAATCCCCCTAAGGATGACCATTGAAAAGAAACCGGAAGATCCCGGTTTCTTTTTTTATGCACCGCCCCTGAAAGACATGTAAACCTGGCGTGGAAAAATATAACACTACTACCCGCAGAACCCGTGACCTTTACCTGAAACGACAGGTTATGACTATTGAAGATTTAAAATCAAAATTGCATGAACATGTAGATAAAGGCGACAACCGCCTGATCCGGATGCTGTATGCCCTGGTGCATGTTTATGAAAGCGATGTGCAGGACGAAAAGCCTACACCCCATTCGTATGAAGCGGGGCATCAAACGGGAGCGAATAATGATGTGTAGCGCAGCAGATACTGCCTAGTCTTTCCTTTTGCAGGCGATGCCCTCCAGGCGGTTTACTGCAATGACCTCGCTGATGTTCTCGTAAGTACCGCAAACATCTGTTTCGGCGGCCCGCTGCGGCTGCTCGTTTTCTTTATGCCGCTTTACGGTGGTCTTTATCGGTTTTTGCTTATTGGTCACATCATATTCTATCCGTATGTCGATGGTATCTTTTTCTGCCACTTCAAACTGTACATTCGTGGTGCGGCCATCAATGGCGAATATGGCGACAAATTTTTCCATAGGGATCGGGGTTTTATCTGAGCCGTGAAGTTAAGATGATCCCCCCGGCCGGAAAGCAGGCTCAACGGCTGTTTTAAGATAGTATTGCCATAAAAAAGACCTGCCGGACAGCAGGTCTTTTTGAATCATATGCTTTTATTAGCTGGCAATATCCCCCAGACTGGCCGGTGGCTCCACAGGCGCCTGGCTGACAATGGTGCCGGGCTCCGGGTTGTCATCCACATCACCGAAAGGGCGTTTGCCGATCAGCCTTTCCAGGTCGTCTTTAAACAACACCTCTTTTTTCAACAGTTCTTCCGCAATGATCTCTACTTCTTTACGCTTCGATTCGAGCAGGGCTTTTGCGCGCGCAAAGGCTTTGTCAGAGATAATTTTCACCTCGCGATCGATCAGGTTGCCGGTCTCTTCGCTGTAGGGTTTCTGGAAGCCGCCTTCATTCTGCGGATCGTAGAAGGAGATGTTACCGATCTTGTCGTTCATACCGTATATGCTCACCATAGCGTAAGCCGTGCGGGTCACCTGCTGCAGGTCGCTGAGGGCGCCGGTAGATACTTTTCCGAAGAAAATCTCTTCACTGGCGCGGCCACCCAGGGTCATGCACATATCGTCTTCCAGCTCTTCGGTAAGGGTCAGGTATTTCTCTTTGGGCAGGTACTGTGCAAAGCCCAGGGCTGCTGTGCCGCGGGGTACAATGGTCACTTTTACCAGCGGGTGTGCATACTCCAGGTACCAGCCGGATACGGCATGGCCTGCTTCGTGGTAGGCAATCACTTTTTTCTCTTCGGGAGAAATGATCTTATTCCTTTTTTCCAGTCCGCCGATGATGCGGTCGATCGCATCGTTGAAGTCCTGCATGTCTACTTCCTCCTTGCCATTACGGGCGGCAATCAGTGCGGCTTCGTTGCAGACGTTGGCAATATCAGCTCCGGCAAAGCCCGGTGTCTGCAAAGCCAGTTTCTTCACGTCCAGGTTTTTGGATTTCTTGATCGGCGTCAGGTGCACTTCAAATATTTTCTCGCGGCCTTTGGCATCGGGCAGGTCTATAGAGATCTGGCGGTCAAAACGGCCGGGGCGCAGCAAGGCCGCATCCAGTACGTCGGGGCGGTTGGTGGCTGCCAGTACAATAATGCCGCTTTCGCCGCTGAAGCCGTCCATTTCCACGAGCATCTGGTTCAGGGTATTTTCCCGTTCGTCGTTGCTCATCATCATATTCTTGCCACGGGCACGGCCTATGGCGTCGATCTCATCGATGAATACGATACAGGGCGATTTTTCGCGGGCCTGCTTGAACAGGTCGCGCACGCGGCTGGCACCCACGCCTACAAACATCTCTACGAAGTCGGAACCGGACATGGAGAAGAACGGTACCTGCGCCTCGCCGGCTACGGCTTTGGCCAGCAGGGTCTTACCGGTGCCGGGAGGGCCTACCAGCAGGGCACCTTTGGGTATCTTGCCGCCCAGGGCTGTATATTTTTTCGGGTTCTTCAGGAAATCCACGATCTCCATAATCTCTACTTTCGCTTCATCCAGGCCGGCAACATCGTTAAAGGTGATGTTGACTTTGGTACCTTTTTCAAACAACTGGGCTTTGGATTTGCCGATATTGAAAATACCGCCTCCGCCTCCGCCATTCACGCCTCCGCCCATTTTGCGGATCATCATGAAAGACATGGCGATGATAATGAGCAAGGGCAGTAAGATGCCGGAGAGCTCGCGCAGGTAATTGCCTCTGCTTTCGTACATGATGGGTACCCGTTGCAGGTTGGGGTTGGCGACATAGGCTGTTTCCAGGTCTTTGTTGAACTGCTCCACGGAGCCGATCCGGAAGGAATAGATCATCTCTTTCGGGCTGCTCAGGGCCGAAGAGGGTGAAGGTGCTGTTGCCGGGGTGTTGAGCTTGGCTTCGGCTACCTCGTTGTTCACGATCGTGATCTTTTCCACAATATTTTTATTCAGGTAGTTGTTCTGAAAATCGTAGAAGCTGTGAGCGTCAATAGTATTGCTGAAATTATTACTGAACATCGTCATACCCACCAGTACCAGCACGATGATGCCAAATACCCAATAGATATTAAATTTCGGACCTTTAGGCGGGGTGCTTTTCCCGTCAGGTGTTTTCCCAGGTTGATTGTTGTCTTGCATTTGTTGTTGGCTCTGTAAGCCGGGGGGTGTTTATGTTCTGAAATTTTTGTTTACCCGATCTCTGCGTGTACGGCGTCTGCCCAGAGGCCTTCTATATCATAAAACTTACGCTGATCCCTGTCAAATACATGTACGACGATGTTGACATAGTCCAGCAGGGTCCAGTGGGCACCGTATTGGGTATGGTATGCTTTTTCGCTGCAGTTTTCGTGCACCTCTTTTTCGACATTGGCAGCAATGGCACTGATCTGCGTATTAGACTGTGCTTCGCAGATGATAAAATAATCGGCCACGGCTTCTTCTATTTTACGCAGGTCGAGCGTTACGATCTTTTCTCCTTTCTTATCCTCTATAGCCTTTATGATCGTTTTATATAATTTACTATTTGTATTGAGGCGGGGACTACGTTTCGTAGTGGCTTTGGAATCGGTTACGGATTTATCCAGGGTATCGGTTTTGATCTGAGTCAAGCGCTGAATGGTTTTATATCAGTTGGTTTCGGAATATTGTAATTTTATTGACCAAAATTAAAGAAAACTTTGTCATCAAACGTTAAAGATGTGCTACAGGCACCCATCCTCAGATTTGACATTTTAGACAGTACCAACAATCGTGCCGCGCAGCTCATAGATGCCGATACGTCTGTGGAGGGACTGACAATCATTACCCGGGAGCAAAGCGCCGGGAAAGGGCAAAGAGGCAATACCTGGAAGGATGAGGCCGGCCTGTCGCTGCTGATGAGCATCGTCCTGCAACCCAGGGTGAGCACTGATGCCCAGTTCAGCTTTTCGGCGGCAGTGGCGGTAGCGGTAGCCGACGCTTTAAGTGCACTAGGCCCGGATATGGATGTCCGTATCAAATTTCCGAATGATATTATTATAAATGACAAAAAGGCAGCAGGCATCCTGATCGAAAATGCGTTCAGGGGCAGTTCCTGGACTCATGCCATCGTGGGGATCGGTATCAATGTGCTGCAGCAGGAGTTTACGGACCTGCCCCATGCTACTTCCCTGCTGCGTGAGTTGCGCAAACGGGTCGAACCGGAACTGGTGCTGCAGCTGGTGCGGCAGAAGGTAGTCGAATACACCCGGGGCAGCAACCTGGAGTATTACCGGAAATGCTATAACCTGATGCTGTACCGGCAGGCGGCTGTACAACGCTTCTCAGAACAGGGCGTTCCGTTTGATGCCATTATCGTTCAGGCTAATGCTGCCGGACAACTGGAATTGCAGTTGGAAGAAGGGAATATTAAGGCGTACCATCATGGGGAGGTAAGCTGGATTTGGCCTTAGTGGGCAATTGGGTTAATGGGGTAATTAGGCAATTCGTTAATGTGGGTAATATGGTTAATGTGGATTTGCACTGCTGAGTTACTGAGGCCAATCAGGTAATGTGCGTGGTTAATGTGGATCTGTACAACAGAAAAAATAAGCCCAGGTGTGTGCGCTTCCTCTCCCCGCAGGGCTGTTCCATTTAGAGCCGGGGTTTATACCTGGCATTGGTCAATGTGATTGAATTCATTTTGTATGCGCGCTCCCCTTCCTGAAGAACCTGTCCCGGCTTAGCGGGAGCTTAGGCGGTGGGTTTTTGGGTAATGGCTGCTGTGGCAAGCTGAGGAGGTTGGGGCCAATTCGTTAATGCGGGTGGCATGTTAAATTGTTTAATGCGATAGCGGTGTCAGGCTTATTCAAAATCCTTCCTGCGGTTCATTTTCCTTTCCGAGCGGATCTTTTTATCGGACAGGCGTTCTTCGATCACCGAGCGGGGTACTTTGGTGGCCTTTCTTTTCCTGGGGACAATCAGTGCCTTGTTGATGATGGTCAGCAGTTTTTCCCTTGCGTTTTCTTTATTACTTAATTGTGAGCGGCTTTCGGAGCTCTGCACCGCCAGGTAGCCTTCATTGCTGATGCTTTTCGCTAGTTTGCTGGTTATCAATACTATCTGTTCCGGGCTCAGCAAGCGGGAGGCCGCCACCTGCCAACGGGCTTCGACCATAGTCTCCACCTTATTCACATTTTGCCCTCCTTTTCCACCGCTGCGGGCGGTTTTGTATTCAAATTCTGTGCTGCAATCGATCATGATTCGGTTTTTCAGGGTAAAGGTAAAATTCCGGCGATAATCTCAAATAGGCGAAATTTAACTATGTTTCTTCAAAACCGGTGTTAACAGGATAAGAAACCTTCTGTCATCAGTGTGCAATTTTAGCTCATATTTTTGCTGACAATGAAATGACAAATAGAAATAAAAATATTTCAAAAACACGCTGAAAGCCTTGCCAGTACTGAGAAATATTTTTTTGGAAATGTGTATAAATTCTCGGTTTTGTATTGTACTTTTGCCTCGTTTTCGTGTAAAGGAATGTTAATTCTAATCTTATTCACAGGTGCCAGATAAAATTATGCTATTGATTCGAAAAATTACAAAAAGTGCTTTGTCGCTGTTTGTAATCCTATTACTCAGTCAGTTTTCAGCTTTCGCAGCTCCGGACGGACAAGCTATTTTCAAATCGAATTGTGCAAGTTGCCACAATCCGCTTAAGGACGCAACAGGCCCTGCCCTTCAAGGTGCAGATAAACGCGTTCCCAGCAAAGAATGGCTGCACAAATGGGTAAAGAACTCTGCAGGTGTGATTGCCAGCGGCGATAAATACGCCAATGACCTTTACAACAAATGGGGTAAAACGGCGATGACCGCCTTCCCGAACCTGAGCGACGAAGAGATCGATGCGATTTTTACCTATGTAAACGGCGTTAAAGCTCCTTCCGCTGCCAAAAAAGAAGATTCTTCTGCAGCAAAAGAAGACGGCAGCAGCTGGTTGTACCCCCTGATCACCCTGGCTTTGTTAGGTTTGTCCGTTATCCTGTGGAGGGTAAACAAGAGCCTGCGCCGTGTAGTGGCTACCGGTGAAGGCCAGGCTGTGAAAAAAGAAATTCCTTTCTACAGGCATAAAGTGATCATTGCCATTTTTGCAATTGTTGTATTTATCGGTGCAGGCTTCTTTATCGTCAACGGTGGTATCAACATGGGCCGCCAGCAAAACTACATGCCGGAGCAACCGATCTTCTATTCCCATAAAGTGCATGCGGGCATCAACCAGATCAACTGTCTGTATTGTCACGCCGGTGCCGAAAAGAGCCGCCAGGCCATGATTCCTTCTACCAATGTCTGTATGAACTGCCACAAAGGCATCTCTGAGTACACCGGTGCCGCAGAGCATCCGCTGGTCACTGCCGAAGGCAAAACGATCGATGGTACGGCGGAAATCAAAAAACTCTACGACTATGCAGGCTGGGATCCTGTAAAGAAAGAATACAAACGTGATGCCCAGGGCAATATCCTGGCCAAGCCGGTTGAGTGGGTTAAGATCCACAACCTGCCGGATCATGTGTACTTCAATCACTCCCAGCATACTGCTGTGGGCCAGATCCAGTGCCAGCGCTGCCACGGTCCGATTGAAGAAATGGACGAAGTGTACCAGTTCAGCCCCCTGTCTATGGGTTGGTGCGTGAACTGTCACCGTCAGACCAATGTTCAGTTCGAAAGCAATGCCTACTATACGATGTATCAGAAGTATCATGCTGAACTGAAAGCAGGTAAACGTACCGGTGTAACCGTTGAGGATATCGGCGGCCTGGAGTGTCAGAAATGTCACTACTAGTATCCGGCAGTATTGGAGAAATAAAACAAAAGTTCTAATAAAATATTTGTTCAAAAAGCGAAGAGACACAAACATCTTATCCGCTAATTTGTAAAAAATAGTATGAGTCAGAAAAAATACTGGAAAGGTCTTGAAGAACTTAACGAAACACCCGCCTTCGTGCAGGGAGCTTCCAATGAGTTTAAAGAGGATTTGCCATTTGATATAGGTGGGGGATTGCTGCAGGCGGAGACGCCGCGCCGCGACTTCCTGAAATTCCTGGGTTTCAGCACGGCGGCAGCCATGGTCGCAGCCAGCTGTGAGATGCCGGTACGTAAGGTGATCCCTTATGCCATCAAACCCGAAGATATCCAGCCAGGCGTAGCCAACTATTACGCTTCTACCTTTGCAGACGGTGGAGATTATTGCGCAGTAGTGGTGAAAACCCGCGACGGCCGCCCGATCAAACTGGAAGCGAATGGCAAATCATCCATCACCGGCTGCGGTACTTCTGCCCGTGTACAGGCTGCGGTACTGAACCTCTACGATAAGACCCGCCTTCGTCAGCCCATGGCCAATGGCAAAGAAGAGACGTTTGCCAATATCGACAAAATGGTCAAAGACGGTTTGTCTGCAGCTGCCGGCAAACAGATCTACCTGCTGACCTCTACGATCCTGAGCCCTACGACTAAAGAAGTTATTGCAAAATTCCTGGCTAAATATCCAAACGCCAAACACGTTACCTACGATTCTATCTCTTACTCCGGTATGCTGCTGGCCAATGCGGAGAGCTATGGCAAACGTGCTTTACCGTCTTACCACTTCGATAAGGCAAAAACGATCTTCAGCCTGGATGCAGATTTCCTCGCTACCTGGTTGTCGCCGGTTGAATATGCTTACCAATACGCTGCAGGCCGTAAAGTAAACAAAACGAACCTGAGCATGTCGCGCCACTACCATGTAGAGCCGACTCATACCGTTACCGGTGCTTCTGCCGACTACCGCGCTACCTGCCGTCCTTCGGAAATAGGAGCTGTAGCCACGGCCCTGTACAACCTGGTCGCCAATGGTACCGCCCCTTCTTTCAGCAACAAAACGCTGAACGAACTGCTGACCAAAGCCGCCGGCGACCTGAAAAAAGGTAATGGCCTGGTGGTGTGCGGCAGCAACGACAAAAACATACAAGTGGTCGTGAATGCGATCAACAATGCGATCGGCGCCAACGGCACTACAGTCAACTGGGCCATTGAGAGCAAATACAAACAAGGTATCGACGCCGAAATGGTGAACCTTGTAGCCGATATGAATGCAGACAAAGTCGGCGCCCTGCTGCTGTTTGACGTAAACCCTGCTTACGATTACCACGAAGCAGAAAAATTCGTCAGCGGATTGTCTAAGGTCGGTCTTTCTGTATCCTTTGCAGACCGTCTGGATGAGACGGCACAAAAAGTAAAAATCGTTACCCCGGACAACCACTGGCTGGAAAGCTGGGGTGATGCCGAGCCGAAAACAGGCTATTACAGCTTTATACAACCCACCATTGCACCGCTGTTCAAGACGCGTGCCTTCCAGGACAGCCTGCTGACCTGGGCCGGTGAGTCTGCTAGCTACCACGACCTGTGGAGCAGCTACTGGGCAGCCAAACTGGGCGGACAATCCGCTCTGGACCAGGCCTTGCAGAACGGTGTCGTTGAACCTTCTGCTCCTGCTGTGGGCGGAGCTGGTTTCGCCGGCAATACTACTGCTGCGATCAGTGCCATCCAGGCCGCACCAAAAGGTGCTGAAATGGAACTGGTACTGTACCAGAACGTAGCCATCGGCTACGGTGGTGCCTGGAGCAACAACCCCTGGCTGCAGGAGTTGCCCGATCCGATCACCAAAGCGACCTGGGACAACTACATCTCTATGTCGCCCAAGACGGCAAAAGAGAAATTTAACGCGGAACTGACTTCTATTACAGAAGTTGAAGCGAATAAAATACAGGCAAAAATTACCTGGAACGGCAAAGAACTGCTGCTGCCGATCGTAGTCGTGCCTGGTATGCACAACGATGTGGTTGCTGTAGCCTTCGGTTATGGCCGCGATAAAGGTGTAGGCCGCGCCGCTGCCAGCGGTACGGATAAGAACGGTAAACTGGTCGGTGGTAAAAATGCCTATCCTTTTGTCCGCTTCAACGCAAGCAGCCAGACTTTTGACTATGCGAACACCGCGATCAAAATCACCCCGGACACTTCACGCCACGAAGTAGCGATCACGCAGACGCACCACAGCTACGAAGGCCGTCCGATCATCCACGAATACACACTCGACGAATTCAGCAAAGACCCCGAAGCACTGCTGCGTGAGCGCTATGCTGCTATCGGACACTATACCGAAAAACCCTGGGAACACCATGCCGCTCCTGAGAAAGGATACGATCCGGACATGGAGGCAAAATTCAGGGACAATGGAACATTGTATCCGAACTACGATCACGAAGCCAGCCACGAAGCGATTCACTGGGGTATGTCCGTAGATCTGAATACCTGTACCGGCTGTATGGCCTGCGTGGTAGCCTGCCAGGCGGAAAACAACATTTCCGTTGTCGGTAAGACACACGTACTGAAAGCACAGGAAATGCACTGGCTGCGTATCGACCGCTATTTCAGCGGCGATCCGAACAACCCGGACAGCGTACAAACGGTATTCCAGCCGATGATGTGCCAGCATTGCGACAACGCTCCCTGTGAGAACGTTTGTCCGGTAAATGCCACGAGCCACAGCTCTGAAGGCCTGAACCAAATGACTTATAACCGTTGTATCGGTACCAAATATTGCGCGAACAACTGTCCGTACAAAGTACGTCACTTCAACTGGATGGACTGGAACGGTGCAGACTGCTTCGACGACAACCTGTACGAAGATGGCCGTCGCGATGATATGAACGACGAGCTGACCCGTATGGTGCTCAACCCGGATGTTACCGTACGTAGCCGTGGTGTGATGGAGAAATGCTCTTTCTGCGTACAACGCCAGCAGGAAGGAAAACTGGAAGCGAAAAAAGAGGGGACACCGGTAAAAGACAAACACGTGT
>JAEUVW010000187.1 GCA_016786525.1 Chitinophagaceae bacterium | reverse complement strand
CTTGTCGGCTCTGCCGGTACCATCCTGACCATGCTGATGTGCAAGGCGATGAACCGCTCACTGAAAAACGTGCTGGTGGGCTCCTTCGGTGCCGCGAAAGGCGGTGGCACTGGCGGCGATAAAGAGCAGGGCAGCTATAAAGAGATTTCCCTGAATGATACCGCCACCCTGATGGCCTACGCGTCGAAAGTGTGCATTATCCCCGGCTACGGCCTGGCGGTGGCGCAAGCACAGCATGCCTGCCACGAGCTGGAAAAAATACTGGGCGACAAAGGAGTGGAAGTGACCTATGGCATCCACCCGGTAGCGGGCCGTATGCCCGGCCATATGAACGTGCTGCTGGCTGAAGCCGATGTGCCGTACGAAAAGCTGCTGGAAATGGAAGATGCAAACGACCAGATGCCCGCGACAAACGTGGTGCTCATCCTCGGAGCAAACGACGTGGTGAATCCCGCTGCCAAAGAAGATCCTTCCAGCCCGATCTATGGCATGCCCATCCTCGAAGTGGAAAAAGCCGATCATGTGATCGTGAACAAACGCAGCATGAAACCGGGTTACGCTGGTATTGAAAACGAATTGTTCTTCCGCCCGAAGACCTCCATGCTGTTTGGCGATGCAAAAAAAGTACTGCAGGACCTGGTTGGGGAAATGAAGCAGATGTAATGAATGGAAAATTGATAATTGAAAATTGAAAATGAATAATTTGTCTGAGATGGCTATTCTTAATTACTAATGATTAACTCATCCTAAAACGGCTTGATTCTTAATTTTTAATTGCTAATTACTAATTATACAGGTGATTTCCTGATCGCTTTTGTCATGCCGTTAGGCATCTGTCGCGTTACTCCCGTTTTTTCTTTCAGCCTGATCGCTTAGTCATGCCGTTAGCCATCTGTCGCGTTGTTCGCGTTTTTTCCTTTGGTGTTATAGATTTCAACAGAGGGTCTGAAATCTTTTAAATAAGATCAGAAAAGCACAATCAATCATAAAAAATCCCGGTACTTTTTGTAACCGGGATTTAAATTTCAGGAAAGTTTGTTCAGATGATTTGTGCTCTTGTGTAAAGACTACACGGTGATGTCCGTATCGCTGGTTTCCCCTCCTCGGAGTGCCTGTTCCGCTCTGGCGGGAGGATAGGGGTGGGTTTGTCTTGTCCTGCTTTATGAGCTGGCTTCTGCATCACCTTTGCTTTTACCCGAAGTTTTGTTTTTGCTTTTCCGTCCCGCTTCTTTCAATGCTTTATCGATCAGCCATTCCATCTGGCCGTTCACGCTGCGGAAATCGTCGGCAGCCCATTGCTCCAGGGCTTTGTAGACGTTTTCGTCCAGGCGCAGAACAAAACTTTTTTTCGTACTCAAAATCTAAAGCCTGATCTTTTAAAAGCGGTTATTGGTAAATGGTTCCGGTGTTCAGTACAGGTTGTGCGCTCTTTTCTCCGCACAGCACGACGAGCAGGTTGCTGACCATAGAGGCTTTCTTTTCCTCATCCAATTCTACGATTTCTTTTTTACTTAACAAGTCCAGGGCCATTTCGACCATACCTACAGCACCTTCTACAATGCGGGAACGGGCTGCTACGATAGCCGAAGCCTGTTGTACCTGCAGCATGGCACCGGCGATTTCAGGCGCATAGGCCAGGTGACTGATGCGCGCTTCTTCAATGACGATACCCGCTTTATTCAGGCGCAGCGACAGCTCATGCTCCAGCAGTTCGTTCACCTTGTCGCCTCCGCTGCGTAGGGTGGTGTCGGCCGTTTCATCCTCGATATTGTCATAAGAGAAAGAAGTAGCCAGGATCCGCAGGGCCGATTCGCTTTGGGTGCGCACATAGGCCATATAGTCTGCTACTTCATATACAGACTTGTACGTGTCGTCGATCTTCCAGACCATCACCGCAGCGATCTCTATCGGGTTGCCCATTTTGTCATTCACCTTCAGCGTAGGCATCGCCAGGTTTTGCGAACGCAGGGAAAGTTTGTTGGCCGTAAACAGCGGGTTGACGAAAAACAGGCCGTTCTCTTTGGCCGTACCTACGTACTTACCCATAAAGTTCAGCACCCTTGCGTGGTTGGGGTGTATGATGATCAGGCCTTTAAAGATAATGAGGCTGATAAAGAAACTGGCCACCCCTGCGCCGATCAGGGCCGGGGTATCTGTTTGCCCGCCTGAGATAAAACACCAGATGCTGATACCAATACATAATAACGCAATCACCAGGGCCAGGTAACCATTGACCGCTGTAAATTTCTTTTCCATAATAGTAGTTTTTTGATATTAAAATGATATCAAAAATACAAATTGTTTCGAAAGCACCAAAATTATTTTGCAAACTGCCGGCTTTGCAGCGTTGCTTATATTGAAAATCAGGGTATTAAATTTCGAATCATTGCTTTTCAACGTTTTATTCTTTTTCTTGTGCAAAATATCAGAGCAATAGGCCTGATGAGTCTATTGTTTTCATCTTCAAAAAAATACACGTTTGTTATGGTTTTCAAATCTCGTTTTTGTACAATTGGGCTACTCTGTACTGTTTTACTGTGCCAGCAAGTAAAGGCTCAGATTCAGGTCGGTGAAGGAATCGGTTTGGGCGGGACATCTGGTTCTTCCAAAAAGAATAGTAAGGAAGATATGGCTTTGTTCAAGGGGGCAACGCTGATCGTCACAATCCCGAATAAGGATTCTGTCATTATTGACAAATACAGGGGAGAGCTGGCCAAAGTCTGGACCGTAACACCCTTTGAAGTGATACCGATTGGTAGGATCAAGCAGTACAGCAATAAGCCCAATTATGCATTTGCTACTATTGGCGGCCTTACTTACAATATGGGAGCTGGCAACGACCGTTTTGGCAACGACAGGGCTGTCGCAAACTTCCAGTATTTCTACGAGGTATGGATGCCCGTACCCAAAAAAATGATGAATGTCAAAGAGCGGATTATTTTTGGCCGGATTATGCTGGAAGCAGATGTCCGGTCCAAAGTCAAAGCGCCAACGTACAACGAAATGAGCTGGGGTCGTATCCGGTTTGGAGAAGGGCCGGTGATGAGTATTTATGAAACGGCTGAGTTTACCAATTTTGGCTACGGTTTTCTGAAAGGTTTTTTTAAAGTGATCAATGATGGTATCGCAGCAGGAGAGGTGATCTCGCACAGCAAGCTTGAGGTATCAAAGCAAAACCGTAAGCTGCTGGAACAGCTGAATGCCGATACACTGTATGTGCTGAACGCAGTGAAAGGCAGTGTATATATGCCTGAAGATATGAAAGCTCGTGTGTCGGAAAAAGATATTGAAAACGTGGAAGCCAAAACCGATGATGATAAAGATGATGTGAATGTCAAGTTCCCTTATGTTGTGAAATATATAGAGCAGGATGAACTGAACGAAAAGATCAGGACAAGTGGTAAGTCTGTGTTCTACTTCAATTACCTGTCCACTGGCGTGGGTAAATTTGCCAATGTCTTTGAGGGACAGTCCGGCAATATAGTTTATCATAGGAGTGACCTGCTGTTTGCTGCCTACAAGTCATATGAATTTTACCTGCGCAAAATTGCAAAAGATGTAAAGTAGTGACCTGCGCAAGAATCTGAAAACAAAAGGGGGCAGAGAGAAGGCGCCGCTTCGGGCGTATGGCACTGCTGATGGTTGGTTTGCGCTTTATGGCTGCCTGCGTCAAGGCGCAGATCGGCCAATGGCTGACTTTGAGGCTAATTTTAAAAAGTGCCGTCTTTCAATTGGTCGGTTACAGGTCTTGTGGCTATTCCCCTCAGATCAGGCATAGCCTTATTAGTGCGCTCTCCTGGTGCCGGGCACCTCGAATTCTTTTTCTGTGGGACAAAATTCCGGGGCGCCACCGATCATACACCGGATGCTTCTTTTGTGGCTTGGGTTATATAAGGCTTTAAGCGGGTCTGCCGATTGTATTCCTGCTATTGATCCCGTTTGCTGCTATCCGGCGGTGCAGGTATGGAAATGCCGCCCATAATCATTGGCTCCGGTTTAACGGTATCCGGTGGTGGTGGTGCCGCAATTTTTCCGACAATCATACGAGGTGTATCCGGTTCGGGTGTCCATTCCGGTGCGCCCATCGTGACATCGCCGGTCAGTGTAGGCTCGCAGGTGGTAATGTTGTCTTTTATCGGTGGCATGTTGACTTGCGATGAGTCATGATACACAGGTTCTCCCATCGGTGCCACCATTGTAATCGTGTCGTGTGTTGCTGTTTGTTGTGCAAGCTGCACTTCTCCTTTTGTTTCCCAATTGCAGGAACTGGCGCCCAGTACAAAAAATACCGCAAATGCGTAAAATACTTGTTTGGCATAGGGGAGTTGCATATACCAATGCTGGTTGATACGAATTGCCTGGTTTTCCAGGGGGCGGCCGATCTGGCTGGCCAGGAAGCGGCCGCAGGTATGTTGGTGGTGTTTGTCGAGCAGGTAGTTTTTGACCTCCTCATCGCTCATGGCTGTAAAGTCAACGACGATTTTCTGGCAGGAGCCGCAAAATCTGCCCTGGGCTTCCGGGCTCATGTCTGCCCAGTTTTCGTGGCAGGGCTTGGGGATGTTGAGTGAGAACATAGCAGGGGTGTTTACAACTAAGAGCGGAAAATGGCATTATTCCATAAAGCCTGCGCAAAAAAAAGCAGTCCCTAGGAATAGGGACCGCATAACCAATAAACCGTATATAAAATGAAACTGCCTTAGTAGTATCAAAAACTGTGCCATGAAATGATGTGAAGCATGTTTTTGATAAAAAAATCTTACTCCTGCTTTTGAGCGCTCCGGGTGGGGTAAAAAATAAACAGTCCTTAAGAATAAGGACCGTTTTAACCAATAAACCGTATATAAAATGAAACTGCCTTATTAGTATCAAAAACTGTGCCGCA
>JAEUVW010000183.1 GCA_016786525.1 Chitinophagaceae bacterium | reverse complement strand
AAAAGCAGGACGAAACGCTTAGCGTCATAATGGTGGCCGACAGGATAAAAATGAATGCTGTAAAGTATTTGCGCATTGACCGTTTGTTGTAAAAATGATAGCTCAGTATAACGATAACAGATATTAAGATATCTGGTTGAGGACGAAGATAGAAATAAAAATCCCGGAAAGCAAAACTTTAGCCGATCATTTTTCACTAATTATTTACATGCTTGCCGCCTCTTCGTATACCTTCAGTTCGTTGTAGCGGGTGTCCCTTTCCACAGGTACTTTACCCACCATCCTGATAAGGTTGCACAAGTCTTCCGTGCTCATAGAGGGGCTTTGTTCTTCCGCTCCGGCCATAGAGTAAATCTTGGTAGTATCGTCAATCGTTCCGTCCAGGTCATTGACGCCGAAGGACAGGCTGAGCTGCGCGCTTTGCCGGCCCAGCATGGGCCAGTAGGCTTTCAGGTTGCGGAAATTGTCCATAAACAGGCGTGCTATCGCGTAGAGGCGCATATCCTCTACCAGGCTTACTTCGCCCAGGTGGCTCATATCATTATCGCCGCTGCGGTACTTGAGCGGGATAAAACAGTTGAATCCGTTCGTTTTGTCCTGCAGCTGGCGCAACTGGCTCATATGGTCGATACGGTCGGCATAGCTTTCGTAGTGGCCATAGAGCATTGTAGCATTCGTCGGCATGCCCAGTTTGTGGGCTGTCTCGTGGATGTGCAGCCAGCCCTCACCGTCTACTTTATCGGCACAGATCTTTTCCCGCACGGCAGGAGCAAAAATTTCCGCTCCGCCACCCGGCAGGGATTGCAGACCCGCTTCATTCAGTTTCTTCATGCCTTCTTCTACCGTCAGTTTTGCTTTGCGGAACATATAGTCAAGCTCTACCGCGGTAAAGCCTTTGATGTGCAGGTCCGGCCGGTGTGCCCTGATCTTGCTGACCAGTTCGCAGAAGAATTCCAGGTTCATTTTGGGATGCACGCCGCCGACAATATGCACTTCGGTGACTTCCTGGCCGTCGTATTTCCGTACAATGTCCATCATCTGCTCCATGCTCAGTTCCCATCCTTCGTCGCGGTGCTTGTACAGGCGCGAGTAAGAACAGAAATGACAGGTAAAGACGCAGACATTGGTCGGCTCTATATGAAAATTCTTATTGAAATAAACTTTGTTGTGGTGCAGCTCCTGCGCCACATAGTTGGCCAGGGCGCCGACAAAGGGCAATTCCCCCTTTTCAAAAAGAAGGATACCTTCTTCTTCGGTCAGTCTTTCTTTACGATGTACCTTTTGTGCAATTGATCTGAGTTGTTCGTCTGTTGTACTGTCTATGATCGCCTCAATACCGGTCTGTGTCTTCTGCATTTATTGCAAGCTTATTTTTTGTTTGACAATTTCATTTTTGAAATAACAATGAACAAAGTAAATTCCTTTGGGAAAGCTTTGCAAATCGATTCTGGTAATGTACTGTTCATTTGTTTCGATCACCTTCTGCCCCCACATATTCATCACGATCACTTTACTCAGCGGATTGGATATAGGGTCAAAAATGAGATACAGGTAGTCGCGGGTAGGGTTGGGACCGATCGTGACCTTATTCGTCGGCGTGTCCGGGGGATTGTTCACCAGGTAGCTGTTCTGCGACAGGCTGTAGGAAAGCCCTCCCGGGGCCAGCTGGCTGCGCACCATCGCCCCTTGCTGCAGCGTAAACATATACAGGGAAATATCGTCTGTATAATCCATGTAATTCATAAACATGATACCATTGCCGGATGGAGTACAGGCATCAAAGCGGGGAAAGGTAGGAGTGCCGCTGGAATTGTCTGCCTGCAGGGGCGTGTCGCTGAATCCGTCATCCCGGGCGCAGGTGCCTTCATCATCGCCCCAGGTGTGCCAGAGGTAAAAATAATGGCCCAGTTCATGGGTCAGGGTCCTGCCCAGGTCGAAGTTTTTGATAAAGACCTGCGAGGGGCTGACCCTTGAGCCGAAAGACAGGTAATTGAGTGCTATCCCGAGTTCTGGTTTGGTAAATGAAAATCCGGGGGGTGCTGTAATGCCCAGGGCGGTGCTGCCGGTTATTTTCAGGTTCAGTATCCAGATATTCAGGTACTTGGTATTGTCCCAGCCATCCAGGCCTCCCGAAGCCTGGAATTTAGCCGCTTTGGCCCCATTTTCCGCGTCAAAGCTGGTGCCTTTGGCTGCGTACCGGATCTCGTAGCCGGGCGTATACTTGCCGGAGGGGGATACATGCGCCAGGCCAAAGGATATGCCTATATTGGCAAACAAAGGAGCCCAGACAGATGGGACTTTATCCTTATCGGCATTGCGCCCGTTAAAGTCATCGTTGATGACCTGCATCTGTGTATTGATACGGCTTTCAATACCTTCAATGCCGCCCATCGTTTTGATCTGGCTGGAATCCAGTACAATATGGAATATGACCGGAATAATGGTTTCTTCCGTTGTTTTCAGCAGGTTCCTGTCCGCCCTTGCAGACTCCGACAAATGAAGAAATGCATTTTGCCTTGATGATTCGATCTGCTGCAGTGTTCCCGGGTGCTGGCTTTCCAGGTAGCGGATCATGGCCTGCTGCCCGCAATTTCTTTGTGCCCACACCGGTATGCAGTACAATACCATGCAGACCACTATCATTAGTTTTGCTTTCATAAGGGGCAAATATTTTAGCAGACGATAAAAATTACGGAACCTTAGCTTTTCCCGGGCCGGGTGTTGATTTCATCCCTGATCTGTATAGCCTGCACATAGTCTTCATGCGCCAATGCTTCATTGAGCAGTTCGTTCAATTCTTCCAGTGTCTTTTTTTTCAGGTTCTCTTTTTCATTGTCCTCAGGTTTCTGCGCTTCGGCCTGGATCGCCCGCTTGGAGGGCCTTTCTTCGCTGTTCAGGAAAATACCTGCGGATTCTATGATGCTTTCGTATGTAAAGATTCTGCAATGGGCACGCACGGCCAGCGCCAGG
>JAEUVW010000153.1 GCA_016786525.1 Chitinophagaceae bacterium | reverse complement strand
ATGCTGCTTTAGTTGCGCGGATACTGAAGCTGGTCAATACAAATGAATACAAGCGCAACCAGTTTTGTCCCATCATCCGTGTATCGCCCAAAGCCTTTGGTGTGGGCAGGCGCATGCCCATAGTCGGTAAGTATCTTTCGTAACAGGCGCTATTTGATCAGGGCACATTATCTTTCCGGAGCAGTGTTGCTCCATTGTTGTAAATGACCTGAAGCCAATACACAAAAGTGACGGGTCATCGCTTGTTGCCGTTGCGATGGCAACAGTACCGTTTGCCGGTCGGGATACAATAGGAACGCCGCAGGTGCTCAAACCTGCGGCGCATTTCTCCACCCTATTTAAAACAAAACCCTATGAATGAACTATCCTCTTAAATAGCTCGGTACAAAAGTCGTCAAGAAAACCGGACCGGCATAAAAAGTGTGGTAAATGAAATAAATGTCGGGACGAATCAGGAGTTTCCCTTTGTAAAGCGCTCCATCAGCTCTTTTTCATAGTTGTTTCCTACAGGCAGTTCTTCCTCCCGCAGGTACACGACCTTGTTGCGGATGCTTTCTATCCGTTCAAAGGAAACAATGTAAGAGCGGTGTATGCGCATAAAGGACGGGGGCAGCAGCTCCAGGATGGTCTTCATCGGCATACGGGCCAGTATCGGTTTTTGCTTTTCGAGATGGATCTTTACATAGTTGTCCAGGCTTTCGATATAGAGGATATCCCGGAGCAGGACTTTGATCAGGCTGTAGTCGGCGCGGATGGTGATAAAAGATTCCGTACCGGCATCGGAAAGCCTTTGCGTTTTCTGCTGCATCACCTTTTCAAGCGCCTGCAGGAATCTTTTAAAAGTAAAAGGTTTCAGCAGGTAATCCACCGCATTAAGGTTAAAGCCCTCTACCGCATAGTCGCTGTAGGCAGTAGTGAAGATCAGCAAAGGCTGCTGCTTCATGTTCTTGTAAAAATCAATTCCTGAAATAGAAGGCATATTGATGTCCAGAAACAGCAGGTCTGCGCTGTTTTGTTCAAAAAACAAAGAGGCTTCCCCGGTGTGTGTAAAGGTCTTCAGCAGGTTCACCTGCCCCGATTGCTGGCAGAACTTCTCAATTACCTTAAGCGCTAATGGCTCGTCGTCTATGGCTATTGCTGTAATCATTGAGTGTGATTTTTAGCTGTACATGATAAGAAGAGGCATCTTCTGTGATCTGTAAAAGATGTTTGCCGGCATAAAGATTGTCCAGGCGTTTGCGCGTATTGTCTATCCCCACTTTGCTGCTTTCATTGTGCTCGGCCCTGAGCTTTACTTTTTTATTGTACACATCCAGGGTCAGCTCCTGTGCAGCAATGCGCAGGCGGATATCGATCGCACAATCTTCGTCAGGGTTGACACCGTATTTAAAGGCGTTTTCGATAAATGGGATCAGCAGTAAAGGTGCGATCCTTTTTTGGCCGGTCTGTCCTTCTACCGAAAAGTCGAAGCAGACATTGTCACTGAGCCTGGTTTTTTGCAAGGCGATATAGTTGCTGATGTATTCTACCTCTTTGGCCAGATCCACAAAATCCTTGGAGGCTTCGGTGAGGATGTACCGCATCATGCTGGAAAGCTGTACTACCGCGTCGGCAGTGGCTTCCGACCCTTGTATGGCCAATGAATAAATGCTGTTCAGTGTGTTGAACAGGAAGTGCGGGTTGATCTGTGCCTTCAGGTATCCGAGCTCGGCATCTGTGCGCGCCTGTTCGGCCTGCTTGAGGTGCGTATTGAGCTGAAGGGAGTAAGAAAAGAGTGCGACGACCAGGAACTGGAAAAGGTATCGGGTAAACAGGAAGATTTGTTTATTGTCCGGCGGGGGATTAGGGATAAAATTTCCGTGCGACAGTTTCCAATGATGGAAATGTGCCGGGATAATGGTGATCGGCAATAAGGCGCACAGCAGGAAGGAGCCGGTAAGGCAAAGGATGAATGCACCATACCGTTTCTTAAAAAACAGCCGGGGCAGGAAAAAATACATTTGCGCATAAAAGAAGCCCAGCAGTAAAGCATAGGATATCATACTCCGCTGAAAGGGGGGTATGGATACGAAGTGCAGGTCCCATGAAAAGTCCGGTGAAGTAAAAACCGGGATCAGGAGGAACAGCAGGCTGTATAGGCCATATAAAAGCCAGCGCCTGGCCTGGGCGGGCTGCTTGTGTGCTGTATGTTTCAGATAAGGTGGTATTTTATGTAAATATAACACACAGGTTACAGCTTGCTTATTCCCTGGGGCCGAAAGGGACCAAAGGAACCTTTCCGGGGGTGTAAATTATAT
>JAEUVW010000111.1 GCA_016786525.1 Chitinophagaceae bacterium | reverse complement strand
TCAGCGGAGGCTGGCGCATGCGTGTGTTACTTGCTAAGATGATGTTGCAGGCGCCACAGCTCCTGCTACTCGATGAGCCGACCAACCACCTTGACTTACCTTCTATCGAGTGGCTGGAACGGTACCTTCAGAGCTATCCCGGTTCTGTGGTAGTGGTATCGCATGACCGTCATTTCCTGGACCGTATGGTGACCAAAATAGTGGAAGTATGGCAGCGCGATCTGGTACCCTATACGGGCAACTATTCCTTCTTCCTGAAAGAAAAAGTGGAGCGTATGGAATTGCAGCAACGGGCGTATGAAAACCAACAGGATTATATCAAAAAAGAAGAGCGCTTTATAGAACGCTTCCGCGCCCAGGCCACTAAAGCGGCGCAGGCACAGTCTGCTGTGAAGCGCCTCGATAAACTGGAAATAATAGAAGCCCCGGATACCAGCGTGCCCGTCATGAACATCAATTTTGATGTCGGCGTGCAGCCCGGCAAGATCATCTGCACCCTGACCAATGTCAGCAAATCATTCGGCAAACTGACCATCCTGAAAAATACCTCCGCAGAGATCATGCGCGGGGATAAGATCGCCCTGATCGGTGCCAATGGTAAGGGTAAGTCCACCCTGCTGCGCATCATCTCCGGGGCCGAGCCCATAGAGGGAGAGCGCAAGCCCGGGCACAACGTAGAAGAAAGCTTCTACGCACAGCACCAGCTTGAATCGCTGGACGTCAACAACGAAATACTCGAAGAACTGAAGCTCTGCGGCAGCGGGAAAACAGAAGTAGAACTCCGCCAGATACTGGGCTGCTTCCTGTTCAGCGGCGACGACGTGTTCAAAAAAATCAAAGTCCTCTCCGGGGGGGAAAAGGCGCGTGTGGCGCTGGCGAAGACCATCGTGGCCAAAGCCAACTTCCTGATGCTGGATGAGCCGACGAACCACCTTGATATGCAGAGCGTGGAAATGCTGATCGATGCCCTGAACAAATACCAGGGTACACTCGTCATCGTGTCGCACGACCGTTACTTCATCAGCAAGACGGCCAATAAGATCTGGGAGATCGAAGACGGTGAGATCAAAGAATTCAAAGGCCCGTACAACGAATGGCTGGTGTACAAGCAGGAGAAAGCTGCCAAAGCGAAACAAGCCGAACAGGCCGCCGCTCCCGCTCCGAAAGCCGCTCCCAAGCCGGAGAAAAAGCAAGTCAGCGAAGATGAAAAAAAGACCCTGAGAAAAGAACTGCAAAGCAAGCAGCGCAATTTCCAGAAGCTGGAAGAAGACCTGAACAAATGCAAGTCGGAAAAAGAAAAGACCGAAGCGGCGCTGGCCGATCCGCAGGTATACCAGGATAAGGAAAAATTCCGCCAGCTGGATGAACTGTATAAAAAACTCGGAGCGCAATTTGATACCCTGAGCGCACAATACGACAAAGCCTTCGAAGAAGTGATGGAACTCGAAGAAAAGCTGGGCTAGGGCAGGGATGAGTCTTTTCCGCAACATAGCGCTCTACGCCCGCTCGCGCAGCGAAAAGCGCGACGCCAGGAAAGTCCTGCACCAGTTTGCCGCATGGAAACAGGAAGTAGAGCAATTGCCTGCCATTGACCGCCCGGCCAGGAAGCGGCTCGCCATCGTACGCCTGGATGACATCGGCGATTACCTGCTGTTCCGCAATTTCCTGTTTGCCTGGCAGGCCTCCAACCGTTTCGCGGGCTACAGGGTGACCCTCATCGGCAATGCAGTCTGGAAACCCATCTTTGAGCGTTATGATGCTGCTGCGGTAGACAATGCGCTTTGGCTGGACAAGAGCCGCTACTTTTCCGACGACCGGTACCGGGTACAATTCTGGCAGGAAGTCCGCAATGCCGGATTCAGCATCGTGATCTGTCCTTCGCGTACCCGGCCCCTGCTGCTGGACGATATGGTGACACTGGCTTCCGCCGCCCCTCAGCGTATCGGGTGTGTGAACTCTTTTGCGGCACAACAATGGAACGAGGCGTCGGATGAGCTGTACACCGACCTGTTTGCCGGGGCAGAAGGGCAGCATGAATTTTACTTCAACCGCGCCTTTGCCGCAGACAACAGCGGTCTTGACCTGTCGGCGCTGCAGCTTAACCTCCCGGCCCTGGTGCCGACTGCCCGCCAGTTCGTCGTCTGCTTTATCGGCGCTTCCGCCGGGAGCAAAACCTGGCCGCTGACGCATTGGATCGGTTTGGTCAGGCTGTTGCTGCAGCATGGGTATGAGCCCTTGCTCGCCGGGGGTAAAAACGAAATACCGGTGGCGGAGCAGATCGTTGCCGCAACCAAAGTGTCGTCTATCACAGGCGAAACAAAGCTGGTGGAGACGCTCGAAAGGATAGCGCAGTCTGCAGCAGTGATTACAGGCGATACGATGGCTGCACATGCTGCCGTGGCTTTCCGGAAACCGGCCGTTATCCTGGCCAATGGTGTGAACGCTGCCCGTTTTGTTGGGTATGAACCCGCAGGCTTCCATGCGGTAAAAACGCTTTACACCCGCGAATACGAGGCTTCGGCAAAAGGTCCTTTTTATAGGGCGGTAAGCCGCGATATGCACAGCATCCAGCCGCTGCAGGTATTGTCGGCCCTGCAATCCTTATTGCGCTAGGCTGTTGCCCTGCGCCGTTATCTTACAGAAATAATAAGGGCTTGTTGCCTGGTCGCGTTTGCTGATGTTGATAAAGTCGGGCGTGAGCTCACTCACTTTAAACAAACGGTCGCTGAGCAGCACCTGCAGCCCGTAGCCGCGTTGCTGCAGCTCTTCAAGCCCCTCTTGCTGGGTCAGTACATATTGTACGGAAGGCGGCAGGTAGCCGGCATCGTCTTTTACCCGGATCACCCGGCGGGCGTAGTAGTGCAGCGAATTCAGCGGGTCGTGCATGCGGTATGCCATGATCTCACCGGCCGGTATGCCCTGCTCCGCAATATACTTTCCCGCTTTTATACCCACCTGGTACTGCATCAGCCGGTAATAGAAGTGATGCGTCAGGAAGATGTTGATCAGGATCATTGCCGCAGCACCGGATACGATCATTTTCCCTTGCTGTTTTTTGCGCAGCAGGATGAAGAAGTAAACGGCCAGAGCCAGGGCGCAGCCCAGCAGCCAGGGCATGCCTGCGGGAAATACCAGTGTAAGGATCAGCAGGAGGCCGACAAACAGCAGGAGCCCCGCCCCGCCTACAATCTTTGTGAGCACGGAGCCCAGGCGGGGGTAAAGACCCGATGTATAGCAATCCCTGATGAGCTGTGCACAGGCAATCGCTGCCAGGGGGAAAGCAACAAAAATGTAATGCGGCAACTGGTACTTCGACAGGCCCACGGCCAGGTAGCACAGCAGGAATCCGCCCGTAGAGACCCACTCCTGACCGGCATGCAGCTTTCCCTTTTGCCGGATCAGCGTGCGGATACTGAGGAACAAAGCCGGCAGCAGGATAAAGATCCAGGGCAGGAAAGACCAGAGCATATTCACCAGCTGGAAAGAAATGTCGGATCCGTTGTTCCAGTCATTTTCGCCGGTGATGCGGCCGAAGCTTTGCGTCCAGTAGAAAAACTTCAGGCCCGAAGTGCCCGTTTTCCCGTTCACCGATTTGGCCATATGCAGGTCAAACTGCTGGTACAGGCCTATGCTCATCGGCAGCAGGATGATCAGTACAAGGAGCAGCAGCAACAGGTATTGCCAGCGGAAGATTTGTTTCCACTCCCGTTTCAGCACCCAGTCTATACCCAGCGCAAAAGCAGGCGCCAGCAGGCCGATCGGGCCTTTGGTCATCATGCCCAGGCCTATGGCGGTACCGCCGCCCAGGAAGTACAGCCAGCGCCCGTTCAGCGACCATTCTTTCAGAAGCCATATGGCCGTGACCACCCAGCCCATCAGCATCAGGTCGCAGCGCACATCATTCGTCATCAGGAACATACCCTGGCAGCTGCCCAGGATCAGGGCTGCCACCCGGCCGGTATTCTCATCATACAGGAGCCGGGCAAGGCGGTACGTGGCGTACAGGGCCAGCAGGGCCATCAGCAGCGAGGGCAGTTTGTACCCCAGGTTCGTGGCGCCCAGCAGTTTGATGCTGCAGGCGCTCATCCAGAACAGCAAAGGAGGTTTGTCCAGGTAATTGTTGCCCCTGTCGTACACCTGCAGGTAGTCGCCGCTTTGCGCCATCTCCCGGCTGATCTCGGCATACTGGGTCGCATCAATATCCATCAGGTCTACCCTGGCGGCAGAAAAATAAAGCGCTGCAAGCAGTGCGAAGATCCAGAGTGGAATACGGGGCATTTATTTTGTTTTATAGTCTGCAAAAATAGTCGCAATTTTATCCAATGCTGCAGCTGCGCCATTATTCTTTTGAATTGCCGTTTGAATACCCGTTTACCATCAGCAAGGGCACGAAGACCCATCAGCCTGCGCTGGTCGTATCCCTGGGCCTGCGCCATTGGCTGGGCTATGGAGAAGCCCCGGCCATTCAGTACTACGATGTATCCGTGGCTGGCATGCAGGCCGAGCTGGAGGCCAAACGCCTGCCGGTAGAGCGTTATGCGCTCACCGACCCCCAACGTTTCTGGCATTTTCTGCATCACCTGTTTCCCGGCAACAACTTCCTGGTCGCGGCTTTGGACATTGCCGGCTGGGACCTTTTTGCACAGATGCGGAACATGCCCCTGCGTCGTTTGCTGGGTATTGCCTCCGATGAAGCGCCCCTTACCGACTATACCCTGGGCACGGATACCGCGGAGCGGATGATCGGAAAGCTGCAGGCGCATCCCTGGCCCCTGTACAAGATCAAGATGACCAGGGCAGAGGATATCAGCCTGCTGGAAGAGCTGAGGAAACATACGGGAAGCGCTTTCCGTATCGACGCCAACGAAGCCTTTTCGTTTGACGAGGCCAAACGGCTGTTGCCCGAGCTGGAAAAGCTGGGCGTACGCCTGATCGAACAGCCCCTGGCTAAAGGGGAATGGGACGCGATGGCGGAGCTGAAAGCCCTTTCGGGAATACCGGTCTTCGCCGACGAAAGCTGCGTACAGGAGCAGGATGTATCCCGCTGCGCTGCAGCCTTCGACGGCATCAACATCAAGCTGACCAAATGCGGGGGCATTACGCCTGCATTGCGTATGATTGCAGAGGCCCGGCAACGCGGCCTGAAGATCATGCTGGGCTCGATGAATGAAAGCACTATCGGAACGGCGGCAATGGTCCATTTGTCGCCCCTGGTGGACGAACTGGATGCAGACGGCCCTTTGCTGCTCAGCGAGGATATTGCCGAAGGCCTGCGCTATGAAAATGCTAAGGTCAGTACAGCACAGCGCCCCGGTATGGGCATCCGGTTCTGGGGCAGGCCGCAGGCCAGGAGCTATTTTTAAAATGAAAGGCGGTGCCATTCGGAGGAATTCCCCTCCCAGGAGAGCCTGTCCCGCTTGAGCGGGAGGACAGGGGTGGGTAGATAGGCAGCGCGGGAACAATAAAAATATACAGAAGAAAAGATAGAAAGATGGAGATCGTAAACCAGGTTTCACTAAAAGATAAAAATACATTTGGTATCGACGTACAGGCAGCATCCTATACAGAGCTGACCGATACCGCGTCCTTGCCTGCCCTGGCGGCTTATGATGAAAAGCGTGTATTGGGCGGAGGCAGCAACATCCTGTGTACGGGTCCGGTCAGCGGCCTTGTGATCGCAAACAAGATCAAAGGCATCCGCCTCGTGCAGGAGGATGAGCAGGCTGTGTGGCTGGAGGTCGCTTCAGGCGAGGTCTGGCATGATCTGGTGCTGTATGCGATAGAGCGGGGCTGGTACGGTATTGAGAATCTTGCCCTGATACCGGGTACCGTAGGCGCGGCCCCGATACAGAATATTGGCGCCTATGGTGTGGAAGTCAGAGACACGATAGCATGGGTGCAATACTTTGATTGGAATGACGCCTCATTTGATACCCTGAGCAACGAAGCCTGCCGCTTCGGGTACCGCGACAGCATCTTCAAGCAGGAGCTGAAGAACCGCGTCTTCATCACGTCCGTTTGTTTTCGCCTGCCCAGGAAATCGACGGTCAACACCTCCTATGGCGCAATCGAAGAAGAGCTGCGCCTGGCGGGTGTCAGCGAACCCGGTCCGGCAGACGTGGCCGCAGCAGTCATCCGCATCCGCAGCAGCAAGCTGCCCGATCCCAAAGTGATCGGCAACGCCGGTTCTTTTTTTAAAAACCCGGTCATCTCCCTGCAGCAATACCTCGACCTGAAAAAAGAGCATCACGATATGCCCTCCTATACCGTAGACGAAAGCCATGTGAAGATACCGGCGGGCTGGCTGATCGAACGCTGTGGCTGGAAAGGGTATCGTAAAGACGATTATGGCGTGCATGCAAAGCAGGCCCTGGTACTGGTGAATTATGGTAAAGCAGAAGGGGCGCAGATCTGGCAGTTGTCCGGCGATATTGTACGCTCCGTACAGGAGCAGTTTGGTATAGAGCTGGAGCGGGAGGTGCAGGTGTGGTAAGGCCGGATGCCCGCTTATATTACTCGTATGGTCTGTGTTTTTTGAGCCCGGTGGTACGGGTATAAAGATAATGGGGGAGGGTAGTGGGCCATGTCAGGCCTTCATTCCCCATCCTTAGGCTTCTTCAGCAGAATGGTCGTCGCCCTTCCGCTGGTTTTTTTTCGCTGCCTTTTCCTCTTCCTTGGCCTTTTTGCCTTTGGCCTTTTCTTCCTCGCTGTAGGTTTTGACCTCATCTTCATTCACCTGCTCCGGCTGTATCAGGTCTTCCTGCTGTTTGTACAGCGACTGGATCAGGGCCTCCTTTTCATCCTTGATCTCATCTATGGATTTTTTGAACTGGACCTTGTCCTGCTCATTCTTTTTGGCGTTCAGGATCAGGTAGTCGATCTGCTCCTGCATTTTGGTGTACAGCCTGATAAAATCCTCCCTGCTGAGCGATTTTCGCTCCAGTACGGAGATGCCTAATTCTTTTTGCAATTTGGCTTGCTCGTATTCGCGGGCCAGGTCTTCAAAAAAGTTGTGGTTGAGCGCATCGGATATTTTGGCCAGGTAGTTGGAGTCGAGGTCTGTCTTTTTGAGCTTTTTGGACAGATTCTGTACACTTTCGTGCAGCAGGTAAGCCAGCCTGGTTTTGGTGATATCATGCTGGGTCAGGTAGTCTTTGATAATTTGACTGGCTCCTCGTTTCATTTATTGCAAAGCAATTGAAAATAAGACACTTACAAATTATTTTAAATAGTTTGGTTAATAAAAATCCTAAATGGTTTAATGTTTTAAACCAAAAAGTTTAATATTGTGTCGGTAAACAAATCGATTTTACCCTGGGAACAGCTGGTGGCAACAGGATAAAACGGTATGGATACAACCGGCCCTTTTGGCTTAAGCTTTAAAAAACAAACACTATTACCTGTTTTTTGTATTTAATGTATCTTGTCTTGCAGCACTGAAAACCCTGGCCCGGGGTACATCACTAAACTGCAAAATAAACGGTTCATTTCTTAACTAATAAGTTTATTAAATAATTTTTTTGTTATATATTATTACCTTCTGAAACAAAGTCTTTTGTGTTGATCTTTAAAGCTGGTTGATATGTTTACGATGGTCTATAGCAGCATGCTGCTGTTTGTTTTGGCGATACTTACCTTTACCTCCTATGTGCTCTGGCGCATGCTCAAAATTGAAAAGACGCACCGGGAATATGTGAAGGACTGTATCCGCCTGAGTAAGTCGCTGGACGATGAGCGGATGAAACTTCACTCCATGTGCCTGGACGCAAAAGCTGAAGGCAGGGCTTACCGCATGCGCCGGGAAAAACTGGAACAATACCTGCAGGAAGGTTTTGCAAAATTTATCCTGCCTGCAGACAATATACCCGGTTCGCTCTACCTGGACCCCGGGGAAACAGATATGCTGTATAAGCTGCTGTCGAAACTCAGCGATAAGCAACCTGTCGCATAGACAAAAAATCACTTGGTCGTTTGCCTTGGTTTGCGTACCAGCAGGTAAAGGGATACGATGGTTATCGCTGTGAGCACTGTCGTAGTCGTAAGAATGATCAGCATAAGGAAACAATTACACGGCAAAGATGCCTTATCGCAACCTTTTGCCTGTTACAGGCAAAGCGCTTTTCCTTTACATCATTTACCGTGCCCCTGTGCTCCGCCCCTGTGTAAAAAGGCCGGAATTGTGGTCAAATGGCCCTTTTTGCCGTTAAGTTTTTGTGACACCTGCCGGAAAGTACCGATACTATAACTATCTTTGGGTACCAACCAAAAAAAGTATATAAGTTTTATGAAGTATTTCTACTCTCGGTTAGCGAGTTGTAGCATAGCAATGCTATTGCTTGGCCTGATCACCTTTTCCTCTACAGCGCAGAATATTTCCACAGTTGCCGGCATCGGTACCTCGAGTTTCAGCGGGGATGGCGGCCTGGCCACTGCAGCAGAACTGGCACAGCCTGCAGATGTCGTGCGCGACGCTTCGGGCAATATCTACATCTGCGACCAGGGCAACCACCGCATCCGCAAGGTTACCTACAGCACGGGTGCGATCAGCACCGTTGCCGGTTCCAGCACTTCGGGGTTTAGCGGCGACGGCGCTGCAGCTACCTCAGCCAAACTGTATTACCCCTCCGGTATTGCCGTAGACGGCTCCGGCAACATTTATATTGCCGACCAGGGCAATCACCGCATCCGCAAAGTGACGGCCTCCACCGGCGTGATCAGCACCATTGCCGGTACAGGTGTCTCCGGCTTCAGCGGCGATGGCAGTGCCGCTACGGCCGCTCAGCTGGCCAACCCTGTCGCCGTTGCTGTTGATGGATCCGGCAACGTGTATATTGCTGACCAGTACAACCAGCGTATCCGTAAGATCACCGCCTCTACAGGGACGATCAGCACGGTGGCCGGAACGGGCACCTATAGTTATTCAGGCGATGGCGGCGCTGCCACATCGGCTACTTTTCAAAACCCTGCCGGTCTGAGTGTCGACGGGTCGGGCAATATCTATGTGGCCGACCTCTTTAACCATGTGATCCGTAAGATCACGGCCTCCACCGGTACGATCAGCACCCTTGCCGGTACCGGTACTGCCGGCTTCAGCGGCGATGGCGGATCGGCTACTGCAGCCAACCTCAACTATCCTACAGACGTTTCTTTCGACGATTCGGGCAATATCTACATTGCGGTGCAGTACAGCCACCGCATCCGGAAAGTAAGTGCCGCAACGGGCAATATCAGCACCGTGATCGGCACCGGCACTGCGGGCTATGGCGGCGATGGCGGCCTGGCAACAGACGCCCAGGTCAACTATCCGACCGGCATCGTCTCGGATGGCGGAGGTAACCTGTATGTGGCGGACCGGGAAAATCACCGCATCCGTTTTGTGTGTAATTACCTCGTGAAACCTACGGTCACCAGTCCTGTCAATTATTGTGTCGGCGCCACAGCGACGGCGCTCAGCGCCAGCGGAACTTCATTAAAATGGTTTACCGTGCGTGTGGGCGGCGTGGGTTCCACTACCGCACCTACACCGTCTACTGCTACAGCAGGCACTACAAAATATTATGTAGCCTCTACCTCACCTTACGGCTGCGAAGGTCCCCGCGATTCTATCTCGGTAGTGGTCCATGATCTACCTGCCGCGCCGGTGGTTACCGCTACGGTGACCTATTGTGTCGGCGCATCGGCATCGGCCCTGAGTGCAACGGGTACTTCCCTGAAATGGTACACCACGGCTACGGGTGGTACGGGTACGACTACAGCCCCGGTGCCGTCTACGGCCAGTGCAGGCATCACCAATTATTATGTGTCGCAGACCTCCGCCAGCAGTGGCTGCGAAAGCCCCAGGGCTATGATCAGTGTTGTGGTCAATGCCCTGGCGACGGCACCGTCCGTCACCAGCCCCGTTACCTATTGCGAAGGAGCGGCCGCTACAGCATTGAGCGCCAGCGGTACCGGCCTGCTCTGGTATACTGCGGCCAGCGGGGGAACGGGTAGCGCAACGGCGCCGATACCGTCTACAGCCAGCGCGGGCACCACTACCTATTATGTTTCCCAGACCTCATCGTGCGGCGAAAGCCCGCGGGCCGGGATTACCGTCAACGTGAATGCTAAACCCGCTGCGCCAACTGTAAGCAGCCCTGTAGCGTATTGCCAGTATGCCACAGCCACGGCATTGACGGCTACCGGTACTTCATTGAAATGGTACACCGCAGCCACCGGTGGTACCGGTACCGCTTCTGTGACGCCCTCCACGGCCACAGCGGGCAGTACAATATACTATGTCAGCCAGACCAGCTCCTCCTCCGGATGCGAAAGCGACCGGGCTTCCATCACAGTGGATGTAAGTGCGGCCCCGGCCACCCCCACTGTGACCAGCCCCCTGAATTATTGCGTGGGTGATGCTGCAACAGCGCTGACGGCAACAGGTTCTTCTTTGAAATGGTACACGGTGGCCAGCGGCGGAACAGCGCTTGCGTCTGCCCCGACACCGTCTACTACGGCGGCTGGTACGACTACCTGGTATGTCAGCCAGTCTTCAGCCGGAGGCTGCGAAGGTTTGCGGGCATCCATAGCCGTGAATGTCAATGCCCTGCCGGCAGCCCCGCTGGTGGCGGCTACGCTCAATCTCTGCGAAGGTGCAGCAGCAGCAGCGCTGAGTGCGTCCGGCACTTCGCTGAAATGGTATACGGTGGCGACAGGTGGTACGGCCAGTACTACTGCACCAATACCTTCAACGGCCAGCACGGGCACTACTACTTATTACGTGAGCCAGACCTCGGCCGCAGGCTGCGAAGGCCCGCGTGCTTCCATCACCGTTACGGTAAACTCATTGCCTGCGGCACCTGCGGTGAGCAGCCCTGTTAGCTATTGCCAATACGCCACCGCTACAGCGCTGAGCGCATCGGGCACTTCGTTGAAATGGTACACCACTGCGACGGGCGGCACAGGCAGCAGCACTGCACCTACGCCGTCTACCGTATCTGCGGGGTCTGTTATTTA